>JASFUL010000343.1:0-6328 GCA_050050315.1 Gemmatimonadota bacterium | reverse complement strand
GGAGGCCCCAGCGGTAGCACTCGAGCTCGCGCTCGGCCCCTTCGCCGTCGATCTCCATGGCTCGGCGCTCCGGAGCGGGTGGGCCGGACCGTGCTGTCCTACGGGTACAAGGTAGCACGACCGCCCCGGCTGGACGACGCACTCGTGGAGCATTATCGGTAGCCCTCCAGGACCCGAATCGCCCCGGAGGACCCGACCATGCCCTCGCCGCGTATGCCCGACGCCTTCCACCGCCGGCTCCAGCCGGTGCCGATCCTCTTCGCCGCCGGCGTCGCGCTGGCGGCGGCTCCCGCGCCGTCCCTCTCCCAGAGCGCCTTCGTCGAGAAGCGCCTCGCGCCCGGCGTGCGTCACGACCCTTCGGTCCCGACCCTCGAGGAGGTCGTCGGTCACGACTTCCACGAGGCCGTCACCCCGCCCGCCGGGATCGTCCGCTACCTGCGAGCCCTCCACCAGGCGGCGCCCGGGCGCACGCACCTCGTGGAGTACGCGCGCACCTGGGAGGGTCGGCCCCTCGTCATGCTGGTCATCGGCACGCCCGAGCGCATCGCGGACCTCGAGGGGCTGAAGGCCGAGCTCCGGAGCCTGGCCCACCCGGACGGCCTGTCGACCTCCGACCGGACCGCCCTCGTGGACCGGCTGCCCGCCGTCGTCGCCCTCGTCCACTCCGTGCACGGCAACGAGGTCAGCGGCGGGGGCGCGGCGATGGCGGAAGCGTACCACCTGCTGGCGGCCCGGGACGACGCCCGGGTCGACCGCATCCTCGAGAGCACGCTGGTGCTGATCGACCCCAGCCAGAACCCCGACGGACGGGGCCGCTTCGTCCAGCACTTCGGCCAGAGCCGGGCCCTGCCGACGCCCGATCCCGACGCCGCGTCCGCGGCACACGACGAGCCGTGGCCCGGGGGCCGCACGAACCACTACCTCTTCGACCTCAACCGGGACTGGTTCGCCCAGACCCAGCCCGAGAGCCGGGGACGTGTGGCCGCGCTGCTGGAGTACCAGCCGCACGTGGTGGCGGACCTCCACGAGATGGGCGGCAACGCCACGTACTACTTCCCACCGGCGGCGGTCCCGGGGAATCCGTGGACCACCGCGCCGCAGGCGGCGGGCATCGAGCGGATCGGCCGCGGCATCGCCGACGTCTTCGACGGCCGGGGGTTCCGCTATTTCACCCGGGAGCTGTACGACTCGTACTACCCGGGCTACGGCGCGTCCTGGCCCACCACGCAGGGCGCCCTGGGCATGACGTTCGAGCAGGCGTCGGCCCGGGGCCTGGTGTACCGGCGGGACGACGGGTCGCTGCTGACGTACGGCGACGGGGTGCTCCACCACGCGCTGGCGGCGCTGGCCACGCTGGACGTGGCCGCGCGGGACCGGGAACGGCTGCTGCGGGACTTCCTGGCGTTCCGGGCCGACCGCCCCACCGGTCCCGCCGCGTACGTGCTGCACTCCGCCCACGACGCGCCGATGCTCCGGCGCCTGGCCCACCTCCTGGCGGCCAACGGGGTCGAGGTCCGCATCCCGACCTCCGACCTGGCGGTGGAGGGTCGGACGCTCCGGGCGGGACACGCGGCCGTGGTGCGCCTGGACCAGCCGACCCATCGGCTCGTCCGGAACCTGCTGGACCCGACCACGCCGATGGATCCGGACTTCGTCCAGCGCCAGATCGAGCTTCGCTCGCAGCGCCGTCCCGACGAGATCTACGACATCACCGCCTGGTCGCTCCCGCTGTTGTGGGACGTGGAAGCGATCGCCGCCGACCGGGTGCCCGAGGTCGCCGCCCCACCCGTGCCGTCGGATCTCGGGGCCACCCCGTCGACGTACCACCGGCCGGTCGGCCGGACCCAGGTCCCCTCGCCCGCGCGCGTCGGCTGGCTCGTCCCGTGGAACAGCGCCGGGGTCGCGCTGGTGGCGGAGGCGCTCCGGACGGACGTGACGGTCCGGGCCCTCGGCGGGGCGACGACGTGGAACGGCCGGGAGTTCGGGATCGGGACCGCGTTCTTCCCGGTGGGCGACGACCCCGACGACCTGAGGGAGCGGCTCGGGGCGATGGCGTCGCGCCACGGAGCGGAGGTCGTCCCCCTCGACTCGGGCTTCAAGGACGGGGGCGTGTCCCTCGGGAGCAATCGCACGCGCGCCCTCGAGCTGCCGAGGGTGATGCTGGTGTGGGGCGAGCCGGCCCAGAGCTACTCGGCGGGATGGGCGCGCTTCGTGCTCGAGCAGCGCTATGGGATCCCGGTGACCGCCGTCCGGGGGGATCGGGCCGGCCGGGTCCGGCTGGACGACTACGACGTCGTCGTGCTCCCCGAGGGCGGCTACTCGTCCGCGTGGCCGGGCGAAGAGGGCATCGACGACCTCCGGGACTGGATGCGGGCCGGTGGCACGCTGGTGACGATGGGCGAGAGCAGCCGTTGGGCGGCTCGGGTCGGGCTGCTGGCCACGTCCACCGAGCTACGGGGCGGCGCCCCCGAGTTCGGCGGAGTGGGGGGCGGCCGCGCGGAGGCTCCCCCGGAGCAACCCGTCGACCCGATCGAGTCGATCGTGCCGGAGCGCGAGCTTCCCGAGCCGACCCCGGGCGCCATCCTCAACGTCGACCTCGACCCCGAGCACTGGCTGGCGTCCGGGACCGACGGGCGCATCGGTGCCATGGTGGACGGGCCCCGCGTCTTCTCGCCCATCCGCCTGGACGATGGCACCAACGTCGGCCGCTACGCCGGCCTCGACGACCTCGTCGCGGGGGGCATCGTGTGGGAGGAGGCCCGCCCCCAGCTCGTCCACAAGGCGTGGCTCGTCCACCAGCCCGAGGGAGGCGGCGAGCTGGTGGCGTTCGCCGAGGACCCCAACTACCGGGCGTACGCCGAGGCCAGCATGCTAATCTTCGCCAACGCCGTGCTCCTCGGAGGCGGCGCGCGCTGAGGGCGCCCCGCCCTCGCGGCCCCTCGCGGGGAGCCGACCTCCGGCGGCCCCGCCCTGAGGGGGCCCGGGCTCAGCGACCGTCCATCCAGAGGTCCTCCAGCACCTCGACCGTCGTCGAGCGCGTGGTCCCGTCCACCTCCACCGTCACCGTGTAGACGCCGGGGTCGACGCGGGGCCCGGCGGAATCGTCCTCCTCCTCCGGGTTTGCCCGGAGGTCCCACTGCACCCGGTTGAGGCGGGCGTCGCTCGTACCGTGCAGGTCCCGGACCACCTCGTCGCTCACGGGATCGACGATCCGGATCGCCACCGGGTCGTCCGAGGCCGACGCGAGCCAGTAGTGGATGGCCGAGCCCTCGGGGGCGCCCTGACCGGTCCATCGCTTGTTCCCGGGCACCTCCCGGTCCAGTCGGAAGTCCCGCTTCCAGAGCACCCCGTCCCGGGGGCGGAAGAGGTGGACCTCGGCCTCCATGATCGAGTCCGTCATCGCCTGGAGCGCGCTCACGTCGTCCAGCACCCAGATGCTCCGGCCGTGCGTGGCGAGGACGAGGTCGCTCTCGCGCGGATGCACGAGCACGTCGTCGATCCGGACCACGGGGAGACCGGGCATGAAGCGGTGCCAGCGACCCCCCTCGTCGAACGACACGAAGAAGCCGACCTCGGTCCCGGCGTACAGAAGACGGGGGTTGCGAGGATCCTGCCTGACCGTGTTGACGTTTCCGACGGCGGGCAGGTCGGAGGCGATGGCGGTCCAGCTCTCGCCGTAGTCCCGGGTGACGTACACGTAGGGAGCCAGGTCGTCGCTCCGGTGCCCGTCGATCGAGACGTAGGCCGTCGCCGCTTCGACGTGGGACGCCTCGACCCTGGAGACGTAGTAGCGCGTCGTCCCGCCGGGGAGGTTCTCGCTGACCTCCGTCCAGGTCGTTCCCCCGTCCCGGCTGACCTGGATGTTGCCGTCGTCGGTCCCCACCCACAGCACGCCGGGCAGGACCGGGGACTCGGCGACGCTCACGATCGTGCTCCACCGTCCCACGCCGTCGTTCCTCGACAGGATGCAGGATTGTCCCCGCACGTCGCCGCCGCAGCGCGGCAGGTCGTTGCGCTGGCCGAGGATCTCGACCTCGTCCCGATCGACGTTCTTGGTCAGGTCCCCGGTCATCGTCCACGTGTCGCCCCGGTCCCGGGACGTGAACAGCCGGTCACCCCCCGCGTAGACCACCCGCGGGTTGTGGGGCGACAGGATGAAGGGGGTGTTCCAGTTCCAGCGGAGCTCGAGGGCCTCGGGAGGCGTGGGCACGATGTTGGACACCGGCCTGCGCTCCGAGGGCGGCCGCGGTCGGATGCTCGTGGACTCCCCGGTCCGGAGGTCGAGGCGGCGCAGGTTCCCGTTCTGCGACTCCGAGTAGACGATGTTCGGGTCGGTGGGATCCACCGCGGTGTAGAAGCCGTCTCCCCCGCCGGCCCCGAACCAGTCCTCGGCGAGGATCGGCCCCGTGCGAACCGAGCTCGGTCCGCACCAGGTCCCGTTGTCCTGGAGGCCCGTGCACACGCCGTAGGGACGTCGCATGTCCACCGAGACGTGGTACGGCTGCCCGACGGCCCAGCTTCGGAGCGACTCCCAGGTCTCCCCCTGGTCCCAGCTCACGTCCACCGAGCCGTCGTTGCCGATCATCAGGTGGTCGTGGTCGGCGGGGTCGATCCAGAAGGCGTGCTGGTCGACGTGGCCGTAGCCGTCGAGCCGCTCGAAGGTCTCGCCCCCGTCCCGTGACCTCCACACGCGCTGGTCGACGGCGTACACGAGGTCGGGATCCTCCGGCGAGACGCGCACCTGGCTGAAGTACATGGGCCGTCCGTTCTCGTTGCTCCGGAACTCCCACGTGTCTCCCCGGTCCCGCGAGCGCCACAGGCCCGACGACTGGGGGTCCGGGGGAAGCGAGTCGGCCCGGGCCAGGCGGATCCACTCCTCCCTCTCCTCGTCCGAGAGGGCCTCCTCCCGGTCGGCCGCGACCTCGATCTGGGCGAAGAGCAGGTCGGGCTCGGCCGGCGTGGTGGCGAGGGCGATCCGTCCCATCGTTCCCCGGGGCAACCCGTTCCCCTCGAGTCGGGTCCACGTCTCGCCCCCGTCCTCCGAACGCCAGATCCCGCTGCCGGGGCCCCCGCCCACGAAGCAGCAGGGCGTGCGACGGCGCTGGTACGTGGCCGCGTACAGCACGTCGGTGTCGGTGGGGTGCATGGCGAGGTCCGTGGCGCCGGTGTTCTCGTCCACCCGCAGGACGTGGCTCCACGACCGGCCTCCGTCGGTGCTCTTGAAGACGCCCCGCTCCGGGTTGGGGCCGAACAGGTGACCGTTCGCGGCCACCCACACGACGTCGGGGTCCCGGGGGTGCACCAGGACCCGGCCGATGGCCTGCGTCTCCCGGAGGCCCACGTGCCGGAAGGTTCGGCCCCCGTCGGTGGACCGATAGACGCCGTCGCCGTAGGACGAGCTCTGCCGATTGTTCGCCTCGCCCGTGCCCACGTACAGGACGTCGGGGTCCGACGGCGCCAACGCCAGATCCCCGACGGAGTGGGTGCCCCGCGTGTCGAAGATCGGCTCGAACGTCGTGCCGTTGTTGGTGGTCCTCCAGACGCCCCCGGTGGCGAAGCCGACGTAGAAGGTGTGGGAGTCGTCCGCGCGGACGGCGATGTCGTCCACGCGCCCGCCCTGTCCCGCCGGACCGATGGAGCGCCAGACGAAGGGGCGCAGCAGCGGGTGGTCCGACGGGTGGATCACCCCGCCCTCCTGGCCGGCCAGAGGGGCGACGGCGAGCGGTGGAGCGAGCAGGAGCGCCGCGGCGATCGCGGCGGCGGGCAGGCCGCTGGCAGAAGACCGGACCATGAGTCATCCTCGGCGATCGGGGTTTCGGGTCGGGTGCCGGAAACGTGGGGGTCGGAGGGCCGCCGGGCCAGGCTTCCTTCCTCCCGACGGACCGACTCCATTAGCTTTCGGCGAGCCGCTTCCTCGTCTCCGGCCCGACCATGGACGTCGCCCTCCTGCCCCCTCCCCAGCGACTCCTCCTCGAGCTGTGCCGGAGGAGTCCCGTCGACCCGTTCCCGGACGCGGTCCCGCCCGGAGCCCGGCCGGAAGCGCTCCTGGAGGAGCTCACGAAGCTGGCCGTGCGCCACTCGGTGCAGGGGCTGGTCCTCTCCAGGCTCATGACCCCGGACGGGGCCGTGGAGCCGTTCGGCGGGCTGGAGGACCGCATCCGGCCCGGCCTGGCGCTGGTGACCCGCCAGGCGACGCTCTGGGACATGGAACAGGATCGGGTCCTCACGGGACTGGATCGGGCGCACGTCCGGCCCCTGGTCCTGAAGGGCGGGGCGCTCCGCCGGTGGGTGTTCGCGAGACCCGTGGAGCGCGCGATGGGGGACCTGG
>JASFUL010000342.1:0-6354 GCA_050050315.1 Gemmatimonadota bacterium | reverse complement strand
ATGTCGGAGCTCCGCGCCGGCCGGCTCGAGAAGCCCGCCGCCGAGAGCTGGCACGGCCGCGCCTTCTGGCGGGGAGCCGCCCGGGACTGAAGCCCCGGGCGGTCACCGTCGGTCGGAGCTACCGCCCGCCGCCGCTCTCCTGGGTCACGGGTCGGGTCATCGCCTCCTCTCCCGGGAGGAGATCCAGCCCCAGGGTCTCGCCCTTCAGCTCGGCCGGGACTCCCTCGGCCAGCCAGACCGGAGGGGGCGCGTCCTTCAGGAAGTGATCGAAGAACTGCTGCATCCGGATGGCCCAGTCCTTCCGGTTCTCCTCCTGCCGGAGACCGTGGTCCTCACCGTTGTAGTTCAGCATCCACGCCGGCTTGCCGAGCCTGCGTAGCGCCACGAACATCTCGATGCCCTGGTACCAGGGGACGGCCCCGTCCTCGTCGTTGTGCATCATCAGCAGGGGCGTCTCGACCTTGTCGGCGAAGAAGAGGGGCGAGTTCTCGATGTAGCGCTGCTGGGCGTCCCACAGCGTGCCGCCGATCCGGCTCTGCGTGCGCTCGTACTGGAACATCCGGCTCATCCCGGAACCCCAGCGGATGCCCCCGTAGGCGCTGGTCATGTTGGCCACCGGCGCTCCGGCCTCCGCCGCGGCGAAGATGTTCGAGCGCGTGACCATGTGGGCGATCTGGTAGCCGCCCCAGGAATGGCCCTGGACGCCGATGTGCTCGGGATCCACGAAGCCCTCGTCGATCAGGGCCAGCACCCCCGGTACGACCGCGTCCACGGCGCTCTCCCCGGGGAAGCCGATCTCGTAGGGGATGTCGGGGACGAAGACCAGGTAGCCACGGCTGACGTAGAACGAGATGTTGATGGAGCTGCTCCCCGCCGACGGGACGATGTGGCGGTGGAGGCGGTCCGACATCCGCTCGTAGAAGTAGACCATCATGGGGTACTGCGTCGTCGGATCGAAGCCGTCCGGGCGGTACAGGATCCCCTGGAGGGGGATTCCGTCGTTGGAGGTCCACTCGACGAGGTCGGCGGTGCCCCAGCGGTACTCGGACTGCTGCGGATTGGCGTCGCTGACCTTCTCCAGTCGGTCGAACTCCGGCCCCGTCACGTACAGGTCGGGGAAGTCGGCGAACGTCTCGCGAGTCAGGAGGAGGCGGTCCGCGTCCTCGGCGCGGTCCGGACGTCCCAGGGCGAAGGGGCCCATGACCAGCCGCTCCGGCCGGGCCGTGCCCCGTAGCCGATCCCGGTAGAAGCCGTCGTCCTTGGTCGTGAGGTGGAACGCGCTCAACAACAGGTCCTCCCCGACCGGCACGAAGTCCTCGTCGGGGTCCATCCTGACGTACCTGAATCGGAGCCCCTCCTGCCGGCCGACCCCCTCCGTGAGACTCCGCGGCGGATCCCCGCCCGGGTTCGGGTCGACCACCCAGACGTCGTTGGCGTCGTAGACGAGGAAGCGCCCGTCCTCGGTCCAGCCCGCCGAGCCGTACGGTGGCGGCTCCTGCGGATGGTCGTCGAGCTCGTCGTGGAGGGCGGTGGGGATGGCCCCGGTGGCCATGCGCGACGTGCGTGTGTCCGTGTCCATGACCCACCATTCCCGGTGTTCCCCGTCCCACCAGTAGATCCAGCGGCCTCCTGGGGAGAGCGACCCGCCCCCGAAGCCCCGGACCTTTTCGACCACCCTTTCCCGCTCACCGGTGTCGACGTCGACGAGCCAGACGTCGCTGTACCTCCCGTCCCACGACAGGAGCTGCCGGTAGGGGAGGTCGGTCTCGCCGATGGCGACGGCCCCGTCCCCGTCGTCGGCCACCGTCACGTCCGGAAGGTCCTCGGTCTCGAGCTGCACCACCGAGCCCCCGCCTGCGGGGACCGTGGCCAGCCAGGTACGGTCGGCGTCGCGCTCGGCCTGGATGAGCTGCATCGGCTGCAGGTAGTCGTCCTTCCAGTTCCAGACGTCGACCTCCACCTCCTCGGGGTCCGGCCCGTCGTCCTCGTCGCCGGGCTCCTCTTCGTCGTCCTCGTCCTCGGGGGGATCCGGTCGTTCCGCCGTTCCGAGGAAGATGCGGGAGCCGGCGTCGGAGAAGCGTACCTCCCCCTCCTCGCCGATCCACCATCCCTCGGGAATCCCGGCCGCGTCGGCGGCCACGAGCTCGGTGGCGGAAGCGTCCTCCGGGCCGGCGCCCCAGAGCGCCAGGGCCGGCTGTTCGGCCTCCTGGTCGTCCCGATCCGTGAGGAAGGCCACCTGGCCGGTCCCGTCCGAAACGGCGAGCTGGAGGTAGCGCCCCTCTCCCGTGATCAGGGGTTCGACCGTCCCGTTCCCCGTCTCGACGCGGTACACGCCATCGGCCGTGCCGTCCTTGCTGGAGGCGGCGTAGTAGAGGCGCCCACCGTTCTCGCTGAACCGGTACGCCGTCACGTGCTCGAAGCGGGTCTCGGCGCCCCCGTCCAGGCTCCGCAGGACCAGGACCGCCCCGTCCTCCTTGTCGGCCCGGCGCTCCTCCCGGGGGCTCCGCTCCTCGGGCTCTTCCTCCGGCTCCGGTTCCTCGGCCTCCTCGGCCTCCGCCTCTTCCTCCTCGTCCGCTTCTGGAGTCTCGAGGAGGTAGGCCACGAGGGCGGCGTCCTCCTCCGGAACCCGGAAGGACTGGATTGGGCCCAGCCTCCGGAGCGCGGAAGGGTCGGGAGAGGCGGTGGCGAAGGCCGTCTGGAGGTCTACGACCGCCAGGGAATCGGGCGGCGCGTCGTCCCCGCCGTTCCGGGAGCCGCGGGAGCCGCGGGGACCCCCGGAGCGGCGGGTCTCCCGGGCTTCCTCGATGGCGTCCTGCTCGGGCCGGAGTGTCAGCACCAGGAAGCGGGAGTCGTCGGTGAAGACCGGCGCCTGGCCGCGCTCGATGCGCATCGGGGAGCCGCCGGACGCCCTCCGCACGAGGACGGCCGGGTCGCCGTCCCCGGGGACCAGCTGGTAGGCCACCCAGCGACCATCGGGAGAGAGACCCTCTCCGACGATCCGGTTCCAGCGGTCGTAGGCGTCGTGGTCCAGGGGGCGGGGGGCGGGGGTCTGGCCGGCGACGGCACCGGCGCCGACGGCCAGGAGCCCCAGGATCGTCAGGGTCCGGATTCGGGCCTCGATCATGGCTCTGTCGTGTCTCGGTGTGGATGTCCGAGCCGGACGGCAGCGCCGCCCGTCTCATGGCGCTCTCTGAACAGGCTCAAGATGTCGCCTCGCCGGCGAACGGGACAGTCCGCAGCCGCGCCGCGGGGCGGAAAAAGAAAACCGCCCCGGCAACGCCGGGGCGGCTCCGCTTCCGAGATCGTCCTCCGGGGCCGGGCCCCGGAGGCAGGTGCTTCAGGTGTCGACGCGTACGACGTTCTCGGCGGCCGGGCCCTTGGGACCCTGGATCATGTCGAACTCCACCTGGTCTCCCTCGGCCAGGCTCTTGAATCCTTCCGCCTGGATCGAGGAGTAGTGGACGAAGCAGTCTCGCTCGGCGCCCTCAGGCTGGATGAACCCGAATCCCTTGGCGTCGTTGAACCACTTCACCGTTCCGGACGTGCGCATGGCACCTGCTCCATCGTGGATCGAATCACCGGGTACGTCGCGTGTCGCGCCGCCCCACTTCTGCGGGAGCGGGACCGGAGCGAACGCGGGGGACCCGGCCACGTCGGCCGGATCCCCCCGGTGCGGCCGACTTCCTGGGAAGACGGCTCGTTCCGGTCACACTCGTTGGACAGCCTACGGCGTGGCCTCGCGCGACGTCAAGGGTATTCTCAGCGGGAAGGCCCTAAAGCGCGTCATTGCTGGCCGCTCGGTCACTCGACGCCCCGCATGAGCCGCTTGGCGCCGGGGGCCACGACGAGGGCCACGACCCCGGCCGCGCCGGTGAACATCGCGACGCTCCGGAAGAGGGCCGCGGGCTCCAACGTCTCGAGCTGGCCGGCCACGAGCCCGGCGAACAGGTTCCCCAGCGCCGCGGCGATGAACCACACGCCCATCATCTGACCCACGCGCCCGGCCGGGGCGAGCTTGGTCATCGACGAGAGGCCGACGGGGGAGAGGGCCAGCTCGCCGCAGGTGTGCAGGAAGTACGTGACCACCAGCCAGGCCACGGCGACGCGCTCGGTGGCGCTGGCGTAGCTCGCGCCCCAGGAGATGACGAAGAAGCCCGCCGCGAGCCCCAGGAGCCCGAGACCGAACTTCACCGGGATCGACGGATTGGCGTCCCGGTGGGCCAGCCACTGCCACAGCCAGCCGAAGACCGGCGCCATGAGCACGATGAAGATCGGGTTGACGTTCTGGAGCCACGTGGTCGGCATCTCCCAGCCGCCGAAGGTCCGGTCCGTCAGGCGCTCCGCGAAGAGGTTCATGGACGAGCCGGCCTGCTCGAACCCCGACCAGAAGATGGCGGCGAGCAGGAACAGCCAGAAGATGACCATGAGGCGGTCCTTGTCCACCGGCAGGTCGCTCCCCTTCGAGAGCTTCATACCCAGCGCGGAGAGGATGAACAGCGCCAGGGTCCCCACGATCGCCCACTGGCCCGCCACCGTGAGGGGCTCGAACACGGTGGACAGGCCCGCGACCAGCACGAGGAAGAGAACCAGGAAGGCGCCGGCAACCGCCACGCTGAACAGCAGGTAGGCGAAGAACAGGATCACGAGGAGCAGGATCCCGAAGCCGACCCACGTCGCGAAGGTCTGCAGGGTGATGGCGACCGCGCCGGTGGCCATCACCCAGGCCATCACGGCGACCACGGCGGCGGCAATGCCGGCGGACAGGTAGAAGTTGCGGCTCTTCCTGGCCACGTCTCCCGGGTCGTGGTGGGCGCCCAGGATGCCCACGTCGCCGAGGAACCGGTCGCCGTACTTGTACTGGATCAGTCCGAGGATCATGCCGAAGCCGGCGGCCGAGAAGCCCCAGTGCCAGTTGACCTCCTCGCCCAGGGTGCCGCACACGAACGGCCCCAGGATGGCCCCGAGGTTGATGCCCATGTAGAAGATCGAGAAGGCCGCGTCACGACGGGCGCCCCGCTCTTCGCGTTCCTGATGCGTGTCCCCTCCCTCGGGCGCGGGGTAGAGCTCTCCCACCATCGTGGAGACGTTGGGCTTCAGCAGGCCCGTTCCCACGACGATGAAGAAGAGCCCCAGGAAGAAGGACGGCAGATCGGGAAAGCCGACGAGGGGCGCCGCCAGCGTGAAGTGACCGAGGGCGATGATGCACCCGCCCACGAACACGGAGCGCCGCTGTCCCCAGATGTTGTCCGCCACCCACCCTCCGGGGAGGGCCAGGAGGTAGACCATCGAAGTGTACAGACCGTAGATCGCCCCCGCCCTCCCGTCGTCGAATCCGAGGCCCGGGTTCGCGGCCGTGAGCGGGGCGGTCATGAAGAGCACCAGCAGGGCGCGCATCCCGTAGTAGGAGAAGCGTTCCCACATCTCGGTGAAGAAGAGGGTGCTCAGCCCCCGGGGGTGGCCGAGGAAGGTCTTCCCGGAGGTGCCGGCCGCTGCCGGGCCGGGTACGGTGGCCTGTGCCATCGAGCGCTCCGATCGAGGGACGACGTCGTGCTTCCCAGCCGCTCATCCTATCGGATCGGACGTTCAAGGTCGAGGGGTCGTGGGTGTGCCCGGGCCGAGGGCGGCCGCGAGGAATCCCGACGCGGTCCTCTCGGCCCAGAAGCGCGGCCGCCAGACCGGCCCTTCCACGAAACCCACGTGTCCGCCCCGGTCGAGGAAAGCGGGGTGGAGCCACGGGTTGGCCTCCGCCGCCCGGGTGGGGACGCGGTCCGGGGGCAGGAACGGATCGTCCATGGCGTGAATCAGAAGGGTCGGCACGCGGATGTCGGAGAGCACCGGTCCGGAGCTCGACGCGGCGTAGTAGTGGTCGGCGTCCTGGAAGCCGTGCAGGGGAGCGGTGACCCGCTCGTCGAAGGCGCGGATGTTCGGGCTCGCCAGCGCCGCCTCGACGTCCACGAGATCCTCGAGAAGGGAGCGCTTGGCACGGACCTTCGCGACGAGCGAGCTCAGGAAGTAGCGGGCGTAGCGGCGGCCCAGCGCCGATCGCTCGAGCACGTCCGCACCGGCCGCCAGGTCGTACGGCACCGAGATGGCCACCGCGGCCTCGATCCCCGCGCCGTCGGGCCCGGCGTCCCCCAGCAGCTTCAGCAGGACGTTGCCGCCGAGGGAGAACCCGACGGCCGCGAGGGGCCTCCCCGGCTCGCGGGCGGCCAGTTCGGCCAGCACGAAGGCGAGGTCCCCCGTCTCGCCGGAGTGGTAGGCCCGCGGCCTTCGGTTCGGTCGCGCGCACCCCCTGAAGTTCAGTCCGACGGAGGCGATCCCCCGCCGGGCGAGCTCCCGGTGGAGAAGGAGGAC
>JASFUL010000341.1:0-6356 GCA_050050315.1 Gemmatimonadota bacterium | reverse complement strand
GATCGGGTACTCGGTGTGTGAGCCTGCCGGAGCCCCACAGGCCAGGCGGGGTGCGGGTCAGGAACCGGCGTTCCCGACGGCCGCAGCCCCCGTCACCTCGAGATCTCCAGCCGCTCCAGTCGCTCGGTGTCCGCCAGGATATCCAACGCGACAATGCGATCCTCCACCACGGTGAAGCCCATCACCGTCAGGAGTCGGCCGTTCCGCTCCACGACGAGGCCTGCGGCGCCGTTCACGACGGCCGGCTCGGAGTATGGAGCGCGTGCCGAGAAGAGAACCGCCTGCTCAGCCACTTCCCTCGCACCGCGCACGATCTTGGAGGCGGCCACCGCGCCGACGTCGGCTCTCAACACGCAGTCGGGGTCGAGCACGTCGAGCAGGGCATCGAAGTCCCCGCGGCGGGATGCTGCCAGGAAGGCCTCGACGACCTCCCGCTGCCGGGGGAGGTCGGCGTCGGGCTCCGTCGGAGACCCCCGGACCCGAGCCCGCGCGCGGCTCGCCAGCTTCCTCGTGGCGGCCGGGGACCTACCCACGATCTCGGCGATCTCCTTGAAGGGAACGCCGAACATGTCGTGGAGCACGAAGGCGAGCCGCTCGGGCGGGTCCAGTTCCTCGAGGACCACCAGTAGCGCCAGGCCCACGGAGTCGGCCAGCAGCGCCTGCTGCTCGGGGTCGCTCTCGGGCCGCCGACTCACGACGGGATCGGGCACCCGGGGCACGGTGCGCTCGGATCGTGACCTGCGGGACCGGAGCATGTCCAGGCTCACACGGGACACGACGGTGGTTAGCCACCTGGACAGGTTGTCGATGTTGTCGGCGTCGGAGCGACTCAGGCGGAGCCACGCCTCCTGGACGGCATCCTCCGCCTCGCTCGAAGAGCCGAGCATCCGGTAGGCCACGGCTTTGAGCCGGCTGCGGTGGGTCTCGAATTGGTCGGCGAGCCAGCGCTGGTCGCTCATGCAGCCTTCTCTCCTCTTCTGGTTCGGCCGTGGCAGGCAGGGATGTTGAGCCCTCGTCCCTCTCGGCATGGAGCATGCCGGTGGCGCCCTTCAGATCCAAGGGACGACGCCCCGCGCCATGGTGTGACCGGGGTCCGAGGGTCGGTCACATCCCCGCCGCGTGCTTCGTCATGGGGGTGAGGATTCTGTTCGCCTTCCTGAGGAGGTCCCATTGAGTTGGAGCAAGCTGGTTCGTCAGGTCCACCGCTGGGTGTCGGTCGTCTTCACCGCGGTCGTGATCACCGTCGCCATCCTCACCTGGACACAGGGGGAGCCGGCTGGCTGGGTATACGTGGCCCCGGGGCTCGGCCTGGTCCTCCTCCTGCTCACGGGCCTGTACCTGTTCGTGGAGCCGTACGCGGCGAGGTGGCGCCGCCGGTGACCGTCGTGGCGCTGCATCGAGGGGATGGACCCAACGCCCATGTCGAATCTCCACAGCGTGCATCGACGCATGGATGAGCGGCAGACCCACGCCTGAAGAAGGAAGCTCCGACGATATGCTCCATGTCGCATTGATACTCGAGGGCGACGAGGTCCGCCTGGTCGTCGTGCGCTCCCGCCAGGCAGATCTTGCCAGTGAGCTGGCCCGTTACGCGGCCGAGCACGCACGCTTCCAGTTGGCCCGGGAGGATGAGACGCGATTCAGAGACCTTCTGCGGCAGGGGAAGGAGCGTGAGGCCGTGGATCTCTACTTCCGACGCGGCGGTCGCTGGGCGTCCGAGCGCCTGGTCGAGCGACGCGTTCGGCTCCCTGAAGACGCTCCTCGCTACGCCCGAGAGGGAGCACAGTGAAGACCCAATACTACGCAGCAGCCAGCCTGGATGGCTTCATCGCCGACGAGCAACACTCCCTCGAGTGGCTGTTCCAGTTCGGGTCCATCGACGACACGAGCTACCCGGACTTCATCCGGGACATCGGTGCCATCGCCATGGGATCGACCACGTACGAGTGGATCCTCAGGCACCCTTCGGAGGTGGATCCGGAAGGACCGACGGGATGGCCGTACGAGCAGCCGGCATGGGTGTTCAGCTCC
Source organism: Gemmatimonadota bacterium (assembly GCA_050050315.1). Classification (GTDB taxonomy): domain Bacteria; phylum Gemmatimonadota; class Gemmatimonadetes; order Longimicrobiales; family Gaopeijiaceae; genus JASFUL01. Next base: position 4,325 of record JASFUL010000341.1, on the reverse strand, counting down.
CGATCGCATGCATCCCCCTCGGGTCGACGCGTCCATTTCGTCGAGGGCGACGTGGCCCCCGTCCATCGGCGGATGGTGGAAGCGGCGGCGGGCAATGTAGTGGGTGCCGAGCCCTCTGAGATCTTCTCCTGGCCCAAGGACGACCTCGAGGCCCACATGGCCTTCCTCACCGAGCTGAACGAGGAGCTCACCGAAAAGGGCGAGATGGTGTCGGTGGAGGGCCTGAAGGCCCCGGACGAGGCCAAGCTGGTGCGCGCCGCCGGGGACGGGACGCCCATCACCGACGGGGTCTTCCCGGAGAGCAAGGAGTTCCTGGCAGGCTACTGGATCGTGGACGTGGACAGCCCCGAGCGCGTCTACGAGCTGGCCGCCCGCGTGTCGGCGGCTCCGGGGCCCGGTGGCCAGCCGCTCGACATGCCCGTGGAGGTCCGTGAGGTCATGAGCGGGGTGCCGTCCGACCTGCCGTGAGCCCGGGCCTGGACGCCGGCACCCAGCGCCTGCTGCGGGACCTCACCCCGGAGGTGCTCGGCGCACTCATGCGCCGCTCCGACGACCTGGCGGCCTGCGAGGACGCCGTCCAGGAGGCGCTTCTCGCGGCGGCGGAGCGCTGGCCTCTACAAGGCGTGCCACGCAAGCCCAGGGGATGGTTGATCCGGGTGGCCTCCCGCAGGATGTTGGACCACCTGCGGAGTGAGGACGCCCGCCGGGACCGGGAGGCCGCGGTCGCCGAGGAGGCTCCCGCCATCGTCGAGGGCCCGGGGCTCGGTCCTCCGGGTCCGGGCGGCGACGACTCGTTGGCCCTGCTCTTCATGTGTTGCCACGAATCTCTCACACCGGCTTCCGCTATCGCCCTGACCCTGCGGGCCGTGGGCGGGCTTACGACCCGGGAGATCGCAAGCGCCTTCATGGTGCCCACCGCCACCATGGGCCAGCGAATCAGCCGGGCCAAGGGGAGCATCCGGGACTCGGGCGTGCCCTTCCGGGTGCCGCCGCCCGAGGAGAGGGCCCGGTACCTCCCGACCGTCCTCCACGTCCTGTACCTCATGTTCAACGAGGGCTATGCGTCCAGCCTGGGACCCAACCTCCAGCGGGAAGAGCTCTCCAGGGAGGCCATCCACCTGGCCCGCATGGTGCGTCGGGAGCTGCCCGAAGACCCGGAGGTGGCCGGTCCCCTGGCCCTCATGCTTCTGACCGATGCCCGGCGGCCAGCTCGAACAGGAGCTCACGGTGAGCTGGTGCCCCTGGCGGAGCAGGACCGGAGCCTGTGGAGGGAGGACCTGATCGAGGAGGGGGTAGCCCTGGTGGATGATGCGTTCTCCAGGGGACGGGTGGGCCAGTACCAGATCCAGGCGGCCGTGGCCGCCCTCCACGATCAGGCCGCCTCCGTGGAGGACACGGATTGGCCTCAGATCCTGGCGCTGTATGGTGTGCTGGAACGGGTGGCGGAGAGTCCCATGGTCACGCTGAGCCGGGCGGTCGCGGTGGCGATGGTCCACGGACCCGAGGTGGCGCTGCAGATTCTGGAGAGCCTAGACGATGAAGGCCGGCTCGAGGGCCACCACCGCCTGGAGGCAGTACGGGGCCACCTGCTCGACATGGCCGATCGGCCGAGTGAGGCGCGGATCGCATACGAGCTCGCGGCCGGCCGCGCCGACAACATCCCGGAGCGGGACTACCTGCTCTTGAAGGTCGCCGAGCTGGGAAACCGGACCCGCCACGGAGAGACTCTCGGGGAGGGAGGGTGAGCGTCACTACCCGTCTGCCGTGTCCAGAACTCCGTCCTTTCGTCCGAAGGCTGTGGGTGTCGGACGGAGGTGCCTCGCCAGGGACGCTCACCGACCGGGAGCGCGTCCTTCCCTCAGGCGAGATGCACGTCGCGTTGCGGTTGTCGGCTGTGCCGTTCCGCTTCCTCCGGGACGAGTCCGACGCTCTCGGTCACACTCTGGGGTTCGCCGTCGTGGGAGGCGCCCGGATCCAACCCTATTTCAAGGACGTCTCCACACCCGCTTCCTCCGTAGGAGCCCAGCTTCTTCCTGGAGTCGCCGGGCTCCTCTTCGGCGTGCCGGCCGTCGAGCTCGCCGGTGCCCATGTCCCGCTCGGGGCGCTCTGGGGCGGTGCCGCCGACGAACTCCACGAACGGCTCATGGAGGTCCGTTCGCCGCGGGCCCGCCTGGACCTCCTGGAGGCAAGCCTCACCGTACGGATCAGCGGGGTTCGAGGGATCCACCCGGCCGTCGGCCACGCATTGGAACGCTTCCGAGCGGGGGCACCCGTCGCTGCAAGGGTGATGTCCGGGTGATGCCCGGAAGGCCTTGCGGTTAGGGGGTTTGCTCCATCAGAGGGGCCGGATTCCGCGGAACGGCGCGGCGGACGGGAAGTCGCTCGCCGGCGCGGAGAAGCGGGATTCCGGTGCCCAATGGGGCCGCTTCCTTCCCCACCACTGCCCACCAGGGCGCTTTGCTCCGCCTGTGCCCGCTCGGGTGATGCGGACCGACGTCGAGCCGGACTAATCGTCGGCTCGGACGGTCCGTCACCGCCGCCACGCGGTCGAAGGAGGGCGTTCCTCCGGAAGTTCGTTCGCAAGAAGAGGAAGCGGGTCCAGCCCAAGGCCTACCAGGAGTGCAGGAAGGTGGTGGAGAGCCGCATTCGCGCTGCGATGCGGCGGGCCCTCTCGCTCCGCATCATCACCTCGAACCCCGCCGAGGGGGTGGGGCTGAGCCCGAGCGCCGATGACGCCTGGGCCCCGGACCTCGACGAGGTGAACCTGCCCGAGGGAGCCGTGGGCGAGGACGAGGTGTGGACCCAGGAGGAGTTGCAGACCTCCCTGCTCCCCACCAGCCTGGCCCTCGACAGGTTGCCGGTTGATGCCGAGGCACGGAGCCCCGCGCCCGCAGGGCGTCGGCGACCGCCGGATTCCAGTCGGCGTGCTCGGGGTCGCCGCCAGGGGGCGCGGCTCGCCGGTCAGCGCTTCCACAGCGCCCAGGAGGCGCCCTCCTCACGGCGTCGCATGCGCGAGGCCGCCTGGCCGACGATACGTCACGTGGCAGGAACACCTGACCCGGGCCCTCGGCCATCGAGGTGACCGCGCCGGTCCGGTGCTAGCGCTCGCCTTCGAGGGCCCTCTTCAGGCGGTCGTGGCAATCCGGGCAGTGCGGCGGGAGCACCGAGCTATCGGGTCGCGCCAGGTACCGGGCGTCCTTCCGGGGGACGAGCTTGCCGCAGGCGGCGCACTTGCAGAAGTCGTCGAAATCGACTGTCAGGCTTTCCTTCTCCTTCCGGTCCTGCCGCTCCGCCTCCCGGAGTGCGGCGTCCCGGAGATAGCGGATCCAGCCGGGCCGGTCGGGTTCATCGACGTCGGCTATCCGCTCGGCCAGGCACTTGGGACAGGCCGTGAGGAACCTGGGGGTCGCGAACGCGGCGCCGTGGTACCCGCATCGCAGGCACAGGTGGTTCACGAAGCGGTCCGCTCCCCCGACGATGCGGTCGTGCTTCACGGGGTCGTAGGATTCCAGCTCCAGGTCCATCTGGAAGTCCATCGGGTACTCCGGCATCAGGGATTCCATCGGGCTCGTCGGCGGCATTCCCGGTCGGCGGCCCGCCGGTCGCGGGTGCGGGCTCCACGGAGCTACGGGCGGCTCGAGGACCAACGCGTCGATCGCGACGCCTCCGCAGGGTTCCCGGCCGCGTCGTGCTCGTGGAACGCCCGTTCGAGCCTCTGCTCGAACAAGGTGTCGCTTCCGGCGAGCAGGGCCGCGGAGGCGAGCCGCTCGAGATCCGGCGCACCGAAGGTTTCGGCGGCGTCCGCCCGCTCGAACGCCTCCGCCGCGCGCTCCCACGCTCGCGACTTCCAGGCTGTGCGTGCGTCGGCGAGATCGGCCATCGGGCGCCCCTGCGGGCGAGAGGAGCAGGTCGGGACCCGCCACCACGATAAGGCGTCACCCGCGGCTCGGGTACCGAACGCCTTCCTGCTCGGTCAATCGCCGAAGGAAGGTCCGGTTGAATCAATGGGTACGGAGGGTCCACGGGTGCAGCACGCCGGCGTTCCAGAGTGAGGTCCCCAACGGTCGTGGCGGCGCTACTCCCCCTTCAGCGCCTCCGTCGGCTGCACCGAGAGCCCCCGCCGCGCCGGCCCGAGGGTGGCCAGCAGCCCCACCGCCATCATCAGCGCCACCACTGCGACGGGGACGCCGAACCCCCTCTCGACCTCGCCGTGGCCGAAGGCGCGCTCGAGGACGGCCGAGAGCGCGAGTCCCGCGACGATCCCTCCGCCGACCTGGGCGCCGGCCCGGGCGAAGACGGCGGCGAGGATCCGGCGGGGACTCGCT
>JASFUL010000340.1:0-6366 GCA_050050315.1 Gemmatimonadota bacterium | reverse complement strand
CAGGCTCTGTACCTTCACCTCGACGAGCACGGTGTGCGGCTCTCCGACCCGGTCCCGCGACCCTGCTCCACCGGACGACGGGACCTTCGGGTCGCCCGGGGGACGGCTGACTCGTTCCATTACTCCGGAGTCGGGGAGGGGTTCGCGGTCCCGTGCCGGACGAGACGACGGCCGCGGTCAGGCGCCCACGGCCGTCCTCAGCGCATCGGTCCGGTCCGTACGCTCCCAGGGAAAGAGCTGAACCATGCCGCCTCCGGGCCCCTCCGCCTCCCGCGGGGTCCTGCCGAAGTGCCCGTACGCGGCCGTGGGCGTGTAGATGGCGGACCGGAGGCCCAGGGCCTCGATGATCTCCAGGGGACGGAAGTCGAAGACCTCGGCCACGGCCCGGGCGATGCGCTCGTCCGCCGCCTCGCCGGTGCCGAAGGTCTCGACGTGGATCGAGACCGGCTCCACGACGCCGATGGCGTAGGCGAGCTGGATCTCGCACCGGTGCGCGAGCCCGGCGGCCACCACGTTCTTCGCGGCCCAGCGCGCCGCGTACGCCCCGGAGCGATCGACCTTGGTGGCGTCCTTCCCGCTGAATGCTCCTCCCCCGTGGCGGCCCGCCCCGCCGTACGTGTCGACGATGATCTTCCGACCCGTCAACCCGGCGTCGCCGTGGGGGCCGCCGATCTCGAACCGTCCGGTCGGATTGATGTGGAAGGTGCACGTGTCGGGGTCGAGCAGCTCCTCCGGAAGCTCCCGCCTGACCACGCGGTCGATGATGGCTTCCCGGATCTCGTCCTGCCGCACCGCCGGATCGTGCTGGGCGCTGACGACGACCGTGGTGACCCGGGTCGGCACCCCATCGTCGTACTCCAGCGTGACCTGCGCCTTCCCGTCGGGGCGGAGCCAGGGGAGCTGTCCTTCCTTCCGGACGTCCGCCAGGCGCTTGACGATCCGATGGGCGAACTGGATCGCCGCCGGCATGAGCTCCTCGGTCTCGTCCGACGCGTAGCCGAACATCATCCCCTGGTCTCCGGCCCCGCCCGTATCCACGCCCTGGGCGATGTCCGGCGACTGTCGGTCGATGGTGGTCAGCACCGAGCAGGTCTCGAAGTCGATCCCGTAGGCCGAGTTCGTGTAGCCGATGCGCCGCAGTGTCTGGCGGACGACCTCGGGAATCTCCACGTACGCCTCGGTGCTGATCTCACCGGCCACGAGGGCCATCCCCGTGGTGACGAGCGTCTCGCACGCGACCCGGGACGCGGGGTCCTCGGTCAGCAGGTGGTCCAGGATCGCATCCGAGATCTGGTCGGCGATCTTGTCGGGGTGGCCCTCCGTGACGGACTCGGAGGAGAAGAGGCGGATCGCCATGGCGGTGCGGACTCGTCGTGTTCGGGGAAGTCTGGACGTGCGGCGGAAGGACGGAAGCTAGAGCGAGGACCCGCCGGGCTCAACCGCCCCTCCGTCGGGCAGCCTGGCCCATCGCCCCGAGAAGACGGACAGGTCCACGCTGTCGCCGATCCCGTCGAGGAGGCACTGGGACACCTCTTCGGCCGACGACGCGGCCAGGGCGCGCCGCGCCGCACCCCGGGCGTCCTCCACGCGGATCTCCCGCACCAGCTTCTTGAGCTCGGGGAGGCTGGGCCAGGCCACCGACAGCGTGGTGATGTCGAGTCCGAGGAGGAGGAAGCACCCCAGGGGGCTGGCCGCCAGCTCGCCGCACACGCTCACCTCGATGCCGGCGGCCCGGGACACCCGGGAGACCTGGTGCAGCTGCCGCACCACGGCGGGGTGGAACGGCTTGTACAGTCGGGAGAGGCGGGCGTTGGTCCGGTCCACCGCCAGCGTGTACTGGACGAGGTCGTTGGTGCCGATGGAGAAGAAGTCGGAGTGGCGGGCCAGCTCGGCCGCGTCGAGCGCCGCGGCCGGCGTCTCGACGAGGATCCCCAGCTTGTATCCGGAGTTGAAGGGGATCCCGTCGGCCTGGAGCCGGTCCTCCTCCTCTTCCAGCAATTCCCGCACGGCGCGGATCTCCTCGACGTCGTTGACCATGGGGATCATGATCCGTACGTCGCCGTGCGCCGTGGCACGCAGGATGGCCCGGAGCTGCGTCCGGAAGAGCTCGGGCGAGTCGAGGCAGACGCGGATCGCTCGCCAGCCCAGGAAGGGGTTCTCCTCGGGGGGCATGTGGAGGAACATCGGGAACTTGTCGCCGCCGAGGTCGAAGGTGCGGATGTAGACCGCCCCCGACGGGAAGGCCTCGGCGACCTGGCGGTACGCGTCGTACTGCTCCTCCTCCCCGGGCATGGCGTTGCGCCCCACGACGAGGAACTCGGTGCGGAAGAGCCCGACGCCGACCGCCCCGTGCTCCCGGGCCGTGTTCGCCTCCGAGGGGAGGTCGATGTTGGCACGCAGGGCGACCGGCTGGCCGTCGGCGGTCACGGACTCGAGGGAGGCGACGAGCTGAATCTCGTCCTCCCACTCCCGGATCTGCTCCCGGCGCTCGTTGTAGACCGCCATGTCGCGCTCCTCGGGCTCGAGGATCACGCGACCGACGCGCCCGTCCAGGACGGCCCGCGTCCCGTTCTCGACCCGGGTCGAGATGTCCCCCAGACCCACCACGGCCGGGATCTCGAGGGAGCGCGCAAGGATCACCCAGTGGGAGGTCCGGGTGCCCTCGTCGGTGGCGATGCCGAGCACGGCCCCCGGGTCCATCTGCGCCGTGAGGCTCGGTGTCAGGTTCCGCGCGACCACGATGGCGCCCTCCTCGGTCCCGGCCACGTCCGTGGGGTCGTCCATGCCGAGGAGGTGGTGCAGGAGCCGGATCTGGAGGTCCTGGAGGTCGGGGAGCTTGTCCAGCACCATGGGGTGGGCCGTGCGCGTCCACATCGCCTGCAGCTCGAGCATCCGCCACTCGAACGCCCGCTCGGCCGTGAGGCGGTTGTCTTCGATGTAGCGGATCGTGCCGTCCACGACCTCCGGATCCTCGAGCATCATGATCTGCGGGTCGAAGATGCGGGCTTCCATCAGCCCCAGGCGATCCTCCGTCGCCCTCTTCAGGTCGCGAATGCGGTCCTGGGCCCAGGCGCACGCCTTCCGGAAGCGGGTGACCTCGGCCTCGACCCGATCCCGCTCCACCATCCGGTGCGGAACTTCCGGGACGCCCCACTCCACGAGGCGAACGGCCCCTTCGGCGATCCCCTCGGATGCGGGTAGTCCGTCCAGGACGGTGCGCGCCATCAGGCCTCCTCGAACCCTCGGTGGACCAGGTCGGCCAGCGCCTCCAGCGCCTCGTCGGCGTCGTCGCCCTCGGTCCGGATCGTGATCTCACTGCCGTGCTCGGCGGCCAGCATGAGCACGCCCATGATGCTCTTTCCGTTCACCTCGAGTCCGTCCTTCACGACCATGATGTCCGACGAGAAGCGGCCCGCGAGCCGCACGAACACCGACGCGGGCCGTGCGTGGAGGCCCATGGGATTGACGATTTCACACGACTTCTCCGCCATCGGCTCCCGCGCTATTGAAGGAATGCTCGAGTCGCCAGGATCGCGGCGACGACCCCGACGACGGCCAGCGCGGTGGGCCTCCACGCGCGCTGGCCGCTCCACACGCCCACACCCACCGCGGCGGCGGCCAACAGGGTCCCGAACCAGCGAGGGTCTCCGAGCCCGGGTTCGGAGAGGACCACGAGCCCCAGGAAGACGCCCACCAGGAACGAGCCCAACCGTGCCAGCTCCTCCGCGCGTCCGCCCAGGCGCGCCCGACGGAGGTGGATGGCGACGTCCTTGCCTTCCCTCAGCCCCAGCCTGAAGGCCCAGATCCGCAGCGCCAGGTGACCGGCGTTGTAGAGCGCGAGGAAGGTCAGGACGACGAGCCAGGGCCGCACGCCGACCCAGGCCAGAATGAGCGCCAGGAGCAGCGTCGAGGGCAGCAGGGTCGCCCACACCAGCGTGTCGCCGAGGCCCCCGAGCGGCCCTCCCACCGCCTGCTTGAAGCGCTGGACGAGCTCGGGGTCCCGCCCCTCCGCCTCCATGCGCGCCACCGCTCCGAGCGCCACGTTGGTCAGGTACGGGTGCGCGTTGAAGTGCTCCGCGTGGCGCTCCACCGCCTGGTCCAGTCGGTCGCCGTCGTAGAGAGCCCGCAGGACGGGCAGGAGCGCGAAGGCGAAGCCGTTGCCGATCATGTTGCGGTAGTTCCACGACCCCTGGATGGTGAACGCCCGGAAGAAGGTGCGAGCCGCCACCGGGGGGCGGAGTCGCCGACGGCCCGAGGCCCACCGTTCGCCCGTCACAGGAGCCACCCCATCACCAGCCCCACCGCGAGCCCCGCCCCGAGCACCCGGACGCGACGCCGCAGGCCCCCGAAGCTCCGGATGAGGACGCCCACGGAGACCAGCCCACCGAGCAGGAGGAGTCCCCGGGTCGGGGCGGGATCGATGGGCCACGCGGGGCCGGCCCGCGCCACCGCCAGGCGGCTCGTCCAGATCGCCGCGGCGGTCAACACCGTGCCGCGGACCAGGTCGAGGAGGAGCGCGGTGAGGTGCCCGGCGACGACCCGGGAGGGCGTTCGACGGCCTTCCTCAGGCGCCGCCAGTCGGCCGTTCACGATCCGGAGGAGCGTGGTCGAGAGCCCCGCGACGTGTCCCCACACCAGGGCCATGGCCAGCGCCACGGCCAGGGCTCCGGCGGTCCCCGGGGCCGAGGCGACCACCGCGGCCACGGTCGCGGGAGCCGCCTCCGGGAAGCGCGCCCCTCCCGTGGGGAAGGACACGAGCAGGTAGACCTCCAGGAGCGCTCCCATGCCGAATCCCGCCGCCGGCGTGCCCAGGAGGAGCCCCGTGAGGGTCCCGGCCACGAGAGGGCGGGAGATCATGAACTGACCGACCGACGTGCCCTCCACGGTGAGGAGGCCGCCCACCAGGGAGAGGACCAGGAAGGAGTCGCCGGAGATCACGGGCTCACTCCGTGCCCGTGAGGTCGTCGAGGCCCACCTTCCCCGAGCCCGGCAGGTCGCGTCCGCTCACGTTCACGCCCTCCTCGGTGAGCTCCCGGATGCGCTCACGGTCCGCCTCGTCGAGGTGGAGCCACGGGCGGACGCGGGTCCGATCCCCTGCGTGGTGGATTCCCCCGAGGTTCACGGCCCGACCCCGCAGCAGGCCCCCCCGGGCCATTCGGAGCATCGTCTCGATGTCCCGGGTCAGCACCACCGAGCGTCGCTCCTCCTCTTCGAGGGCGCTCAGCCGCTCTCGCGCGGTGACGACGTCGTCGAACTCGGCGTCGACCCCTTCGGGCAGGGCCAGCAGATAGAGCTCCTGCTCCCACTCGCTGGCCGCGAGGCCGTCGTCCACGACGACGTAATGCTGGGGGCTCAGATGGCTTCCCCACCCGATGACCACCTGCCCGTGGATGAGGCGCTCGTCCACGCGGTAGAGCACCACCGTCACGCGGCACCGTCCCCGGCCGTGCCTCCGCTCGAGGGCACGCACAGCACGGCCTGGCGTCCCTTCTGCACGAGTCGGTCCGCCAGCTCGTGGAGGGGCATCTCCCGATGGAAGACGAAGTCCAGGAGCATGGCCAGGTTGACCCCGCAAACGACGACCCTCCCGGCCTGGCCCCTGCACGCCAGACGTGCCGCCATGGCGCAGCTTCCCGCCTGCAGGTCCGTGAACACGACGGCGGGCGCGTCCCCCGCCAGCTCTTCCACGGCCGCCGTGAGGGCATCGGGGGCCAGCCCCTCGTTGGAGAGCGCCACCACGGCGTCCTCGTCGGCGCCCGAGATGCGTCGCAGGGCGTCGACCATTCCCCGGGCCATGTCGCCGTGGGCGAACACGATTCCCCGGGCGGGCTTACTCATAGTCCTGCTCGAGGTACTCGCGCACGGGTCGCATCGACTCCCGGAGCCTCCGGTCGAAGGCCGAGGCGGAATCGGTCCCCGCGTATCGGAGGAGGTGGTTCATCGCGATCACCTCGGAGATGACCGTGATGTTCTTGCCGGGGTTGAGGGGCACGGTCACCCGGGGGATCTCCACCCCCAGGATGCTGGCCGAGTCCTCCTCCAGCCCCGTGCGCGTGTAGTCGCGCGTGGCGTCCCAGTGCTCGAGGTGCACGGTGACCTCGACCCGTTTCTGCTGGCGGATCGCCCGGATGCCGAACAGTGCCCGCACGTCGATGATGCCGATCCCGCGGATCTCCATGTGGTGCCGCTGGAGCTCGTGGCCCCGGCCGATGAGGATGCCCGTCCCCCGCTTCGACACCAGGACGAGATCGTCCGCCACGAGCCGATGCCCCCGCTCGACGAGGTCCAGCACGCACTCGCTCTTGCCGACGCCGCTCTTCCCGACGAAGAGCAGGCCCACCCCGTAGACGTCCGCCAGCGAGCCGT
>JASFUL010000339.1:0-6366 GCA_050050315.1 Gemmatimonadota bacterium | reverse complement strand
CGTCACCGACGACGGCACCCTCGAGACGGGAGAGGTCGACGAGCAGGAAGCTCGAAAGGTGGCGAGCCGGGCGCGGAGCGCCTTCGAGGCGACGATCCTGGAGCACGCGACCGACTCCGGCGAGGTGGCGAGCCGACCGGCGAGTCTCTGGGAGGTCCCGAGGCTGGCCGCGCTGGGAGCGCTCCTGGAGTGGGATGGGGCGCCGTCCATGGTCAGGACCGGCTACAAGCGCCCGCAGGACGAGAACCAGAGGTTCCCGCCCTTCTGGAAGGAGCGCCGCGTGCTTCCGGACCCCGCCGGCGTCCTGAACCCTCCGCGGGGCGGTCCGGAGCCCGCCGGAGGAGGCACGCAACAGCCCCCGGTGAAGGATGCCGTCCAGCCCGGGGAGATCGTCCGGGCGGTCGTGCTGGAGGAGAAGACCAGGAAGGGCGGCTGGAAGTTCCGGGTGCAGGGGAGCGAGACCACGGCAGTGCTCCACCCCCGGAGCCCCGAGCCCCCGAACCTGGAACCCGATCGGGAGCTCCGGCTGAAGGTCGAGACTGGCGGGACGACGCCGCAACTGGTCTGGGAGGGGGACGCGGAGCCGTGACGTAGGAGGAGCCTCCGGTCCCCGACGGTCCGGGTGGCCCCCGAGCCCAGCCACGGGAGGTGGCTCATGCGGGTGGTCGTGGCCTACGACATCTCGGACGACAAGGAGCGCCAGAAGGTGGCCGACCTCCTGGAGATGGTGCTGCCCCGTGTCCAGTACAGCGTCTTCGAGGGCGACGTGCCGAAGGAAGTCCTGGCCAAGACGGTGCAGAAGGCGATCACGCACCTCGATTCCGAGACCGACAGCCTCCGCGTCTACCACCTTTGCGCAAAGTGCGCGGACAAGGTCGATCTCTACGGACAGAACCGCTCCCTCGAGGCCGGTCCCGTCCGGGTTCTCTGACGAGGTGGGTTGCCGATGAGCTTCCTCGAAGACCTCGCGTCGTTCGACACCCTCCACCGGGCCTGGGAAGACGTGGCCGCCAAGAAGGGGGCCGCGGGGATCGACCGGGTCTCGGTCGAGGACCTCGCGCCGGAGGCCGACCGTCACCTGCGCCGCCTGGCCGAGGAGATCCGGGACGGTCGCTACCGGCCCCTGCCGGTCCTCCGCATCCGACCCCGCTTCCTCCAGGCATCCGATCGCGCCCTCGTGGTGCCGACCGTCCGGGACCGGATCGTCCAGCGCGCCGTCTCCAACCTCCTGACGCCGCGGATCGACCCCCTTCTGTCCCCCGCCTGCCGCGCCTTCCGCAAAGGGTGCTCGGCCCGGGAGGCGGCGGAGGACGTGGGCCGCTGGATCGAGGAGGGCCACCCCTGGGTCCTGCGCGCCGACGTGCGGAGCTTCTTCGACTCCATCCGTCCGGAAATCCTGCGCGAGAAGCTCGAGCCCTTCGTCGACGAGGAGGGTCTGCGCTTCCTGGACCGGATCCTCCGCCGCCGGGTCTTCGACCACCACCAGGTGACCGAGCTCGTGGTCGGCATCGCCCAGGGTTCGCCGCTCTCGCCGCTCCTCGGCAACCTCTACCTCCACGAGGTGGACGGAGCCCTCTACGAGGAGTTTCCACAGATCGTCCGATACTGCGACGACCTGATCGTCCTCGCCGACGACGAGGCCACGGTCCGTCGGGCGCACGAGCGCCTCCTGGAGTTCTTGCGCCCGCTGGAGCTGGAGCTCAACGAGGACAAGACCCGGATCTGCCGGGCGGAAGACGGTTTCACCTTCCTCGGGTACCACTTCGGCGCCGCGGGCCGCGGCCCGTCCGCCAAGGCCGTGGAAGCCCTCCACGCCCGTCTGGAGGAGCTGGCGACCGAGGCGCCACTCGACCCTGGCGACGTCGACGCCGTCCACCGGGGCTGGACCGCCTACTTCGGCGACCACCCGGAGTGTTGGCTGGAGCGTCCGGCGGGGATTCTGGCCCTCCTCCGGGCGGCCGATCGCTCCGCCGTCGACGCCCTCTCCCCGAAGCTCATCGAAGCCCGCTGGCGCCACCGGGGCACGGTCTCGGCCCCCCTCGGCCTGGAGCTCGCCAGGGCCTGGATCGACGGCGGCCGGGCCGAGCAGGCCTGGCTCGAGATGGCCGATGCCTGCTCCGGCTCGCGCACCGCCGGCGCCGTGCTCGAGGACTGGGCCGAGGTGCTCGCAGTGACTCCGGACGCGCTCGCCCCGCTGGCCCGGAATCTCGTGGGCGACTGGGAGGCCCGCCTCGCGCACCTCGCCGAGGCTGCCGGCGAGCTGGGGCGCTACGAGGTCGGGAGCCGCCTCGCCCAACTCCGGAGCTCCGGCCTGCTCGTGCCCGAGACCGCCCCTCCGCCGTCCGAATTCGACGAGGTCGCCGGCCCCGAGCTGCGGCTGCTGGAGGACTGGTTTCAGGGCCGCGAGGGCGTCCACGCCGTCGAATCCGTCAACCGCGGCGGCCATCGTTCGTTCGTGCCGGTCCGGCGGCCCATCACCGCGGACGACTGGCAGGCCCACCTCCGGGGCGAGCGCACCCTGGGGCTTCCCCTCGTCCGGGCCGGGGACACGGTCGTCCTTGGCGTGCTCGACGTGGACGTGACCCGGAAGGCCCGGGATCAACACCCCGAGCACCGGGACGATCATCTCCAGCGCGCCCTGGGCACCGCGCTCCGGCTACGGCACGCGCTGGAACGCCGTGGCTGCGGGAGCCTCCTCGAGCTGAGCGGCGCCAAGGGCCATCACGTCTGGGTGCGCCTGGAGGCCCCGGTGGCCTCCTTCCAGCTCCGGCGCTGGCTCCTGGCTCTCGTCGAGGAGGTGGGAGAGCTCCCCGACGGGATCCGGGTGGAAGTGTTCCCGAACCGCGATCGGGTCCGGGGTGACGATCTCGGACCCGTGGTCAAGCTCCCCCTCGGGGTCCACTCCAAGACCGGCCACCGCTGCCACCTGCTCGACGAACGGGGCGAGCCCCTGGAGGACCCGTTCCAGCTCCTGAGGGAGGTGGGCCGGGTCTCCCGATCCGTGATCCTGGAGGACGTGGCGCCGCAGACGCTCGCGACCGAAGAGGACGGATCGGCAGAGGGCGCCGCCGAGCCCGAGGACGCCACGCCCGAGCGGGGGATCGGCCCGCGCGCCCGGAAGATCCTGGACGGCTGCAACGTCCTGGGCTACCTGGCGAAGAAGGCCCGGGACACGGCGTATCTCGACCACCGGGAGCGCAACACCCTGCTCTGTACTCTCGGCCACCTGGGCGACGAAGGCCGCGCGGCTCTCCACGCGATCATCGGCCACTCCTACAACTACCGCCCGGAGGTGACCGACCGCCACGTCGACCGGCTCCCGGAGTTCCCCATGTCCTGCCCGAAGGTGAAGGAGCTGCACCCCGAGGCCGCGGCGGTGGCGCCCTGCACCTGCCGCTTCCGGCTCGGCCGGGGCGCCTACCCCACGCCGCTTCTCTTCGGCGTCAAGGCCTCCGAGGTCCAGGCGTTCCGGAAGCGGAGAGAGCAGCAGAAGGACGAGAGAACGGCGGATGCCGCGCCGGAGCGTGGTCCCGTCGGGAGCGGTCGCAAGGCCCTTCGCGAGGAGGTGGAAGCGATCCTCCGCAAGCTGGCCGAGCTCCGCCGCCACCACCGGGGAATCACTCGGACCATCAGCCGGCTGGAAGGGGACCTGGCCGAGGCTCTCGCCCGGGAGGAAGCCGACACGCTGGAGACCTCCATGGGGCTGCTGCGGCGCGTGGAGCGGGACGACGGCTCCGGGCACGACTTCGTGATCGAGGTGTGAGTCGTGGAGGTCGTCTACCTGAGGACCACGGGCAGCCTGGTCCGCCGTCGCGGCGAGCGCCTGGAGGTCTGGAAGGGGAACCGGAAGCTGGGAGACCTGCGGCCGTTCCAGCTCGATCGGCTGGTCCTGGTGGGCTCGGTCCAGCTCACCTCCCAGGCGATCACGCTGCTTCTCGACCGGGGGATCGACGTGGTCTTCCTCACCGGCGGTGGCCGGCTGCGGGGCTCGCTGGTGTCGGCCGAGTCCCGGAACGTCTTCCTCCGCCTCGCCCAGTACGAGCGCTTCAAGGACGAGGCGTTCCGTCTGGAGCTGGCCCGCCAGGTGGTCACTGCCAAGATCACCGGGCAGAAACGGGTGCTGGCTCGCCACGAGCGCAACCACCCGGAGCGGATCGACGCCGGAGCCCGGGACGAGCTGGACCGGCTGCTGGGCGAGGCCGAGACGGCCTCCACCGTGGACACCCTCCGAGGGGTGGAAGGGGCCGCCAGCGGCGTCTACTTCGGCCAGTTCGGGAAGATGCTCGCCTCGGTCGGGTTTCCCGGCCGCAAGAAGCGCCCATCCACCGACCCGGCCAACAGCCTGCTCAGCCTGGGCTACGTGCTGGTGGGCAACGAGCTGGGCTCGCTCCTGGAGGCGCGGGGCTTCGATCCGGCGATCGGCTTCCTGCACGGCGTGCGCTACGGACGGAAGTCCCTGGCTCTGGACGTCGTCGAGCCCTTCCGCCAGCCCCTGGTGGACCGGCTGACCCTCCGCATCCTGAACCTGCGGCAGCTCGGACCGGACGACTTCGAGGGAGGGGAGAAGGGCCTTCGCCTCCGGGAGGGACCGATCAAGCTCTACTTCGAGCTCTACGAGGAGCAGCTTCGGGCCCCGAGCGAGGGCGAGGGCTCGCCCTCCTGGCGCCAGCGTCTCACGGACCAGGTGGAAGCCCTCCGGGACATGGTGATGGGCGGCGAGGTGACGCCGCTGTACACCTGGTCGGGATGAGCCAGGAGCGGGCCGACCACCTCGCCGCCCTCCGTCGTGGACCGCCCGAGGGGACCTGGGTCAGTCCCTCCCCTCGCCTCCGAGGTGAGCCATCGCCTCGAGCGCGAAGTCCAGGAGACCGGCCGTCTGCCGCTCGCGGTCCCGGCCGAAGGTCTCGGCCAGTGCGTCGGCTTCGCGCTGGAGGCTCTGGAGATCGGTGGCGCGTGCGACGGGCCGCCCGTGGCGGCTTGCGAGGTACTCCAGCCGCTCGACGAAGCTCACCGTCTCGCACCACGCCCGGGACGGGAGCTCCAGGGCCTCCAGGAGCCGACGGAGCGTCGACGGCCCGATCTCCTGCAGTCCGCGCTCGTACGCGCTGATCGTCGGCTTGCTGACGTGGGACCGGCGGGCAAGCTCGCGTTGCGTCAGCCGGGCGAACGACCGGAGCATGCGGAGTGCATGGGCGGTTGGTTGCGGTGTGCGCCGCCCCTGCGTCATCGCCCGCCCCTGGTGCACGCATCCACGAGCTGGAGGAGTGCGGCCGTGTGCACCTCGAACGACCGCGCCACGGACTCCGCCAGCATGAGGGCCTGCCGGTCGCGGCCGGTGCTCTCCGCGCTGGAGAGGAAGTCGATCCACTGCACGTGGCGCTCGGTCGCTTCCAGCGCGCGGGGAGTGACCTCCAGGGCGTCGAGGAGGCGGCCCAGGCTCCGGGGGCTCAGCCCCGTGCGGCCCCGCTCGAACTGGCTGATCCGGGAATGGTGAACGCCGGTCTGCCGGGCCAGCTCCCGCTGGCTGATGCGGCGAAGGGCACGAAGCATCCGGAAGGCGACGGGGTCAGTCCGCATCGGCGGCCCCCTCTTCCCGGAGAGCGGTCGAGAGCGTGGCGTGTGCGTTCTCCAGCAGCGCCAGCGTCTCGGCCATCGCGTGCCGTAGCTCGGGGCCCGTGGTGCCGGACGATCGCGGCCAGCTTTCCACCGCGTGCCGGGTGTCCGCCAGCAGCACTCCAAGGTCCGTCGAGACGGCGCGGGAGAGCGTCAGGGCGAAGGGTTCCTCTCCGGACCCGTGCGTGTACTCCAGCAGGGCGGATTCCAGAAGATCGCCGAACCGCTCGACGGTCCGGCGGGCGTCGGGTTCCAGGTGGCAGGTGAAGCCGGTTCGGAAGGGACGGTTGATCGGGGTAGACTGCGGGCGGTCGGGCATGGAGCGAGTACCTCCGTGCTTGGCCAGGCCCGGCGCGTTGGCGCACCCTTCGCGTCGGGCCGCTTCAGTGTTTGGGGCTTGCGCCCCGGCGTCAACGGGGCAAACCTACCGCAACTTCAAGACCTCTGGCCGACCAACACGCTGTCAGGACATGACGCTCCCTGGACGCCGCTGCCCGTGGTGAAGTATCCTGTGAAGCGTCGATCCGCTAACCGCCGAGAGGCCCCAAAACCCCGGGGGGTTAGCGGAACCTCAAAATCGAGGTCAAGTTCTTTGACAACAGGAACTTACGTCGAAGCGGGCCGATCGCGCCCGGCCGAAACGGACCCTTCCGGAGCCGGTTTCGGGGGAGGTTAGCGGAAACCCCCAAATTGGCCCTGTAGAATCAAGGACTTACAAGGAGGGGGTGGAAATCGGCCGGCTACCTCACGAGG
>JASFUL010000338.1:0-6401 GCA_050050315.1 Gemmatimonadota bacterium | reverse complement strand
TTCGCCAACGCCATGGAAGCGATGATCCTGTACTTCCGCGACGAGGTCGTGCGACCCAACATCGGCCACGGCGCGGACCGCTACACCCCGTACATCCTCACCGTCTTCTTCTTCATCCTCTTCATGAACCTCCTGGGCATCGTACCCTGGGGCGGATCGGCCACCGGCAACCTGTCCGTGACCGCCGCCCTGGCCGTGTGCTCGTTCGTCCTGGTGGAGGTCTCGGGGATGCGGGCGCTGGGGGCGAAGGGATACCTGCGGACCATCTTCTACACCCCGAAGGGCATGCACCCGGCCGGCCAGGCCGTGATGCTCGTGATCATGACGCCCGTCGAGATCATCGGGAAGCTGACCAAGCCCTTCGCGCTGGCGATCCGGCTCTTCGCGAACATGACCGCGGGCCACACGCTGATCCTCGCGCTGCTGGGCCTGATCTTCGTCTTCGCGAGCCTACCGGACATCGGGCTCCTGGGTGTGGCCGGGGCGAGCCTCGCGATGGCGTCGGCGATCATGATCCTCGAAGTGTTCGTGGCCTTTCTGCAGGCGTACATCTTCGCCATGCTGACCGCGGTCTTCGTGGGTCTCATCGTGCACGCCCACTGAGAGGAGCGCATTCGCCGGCGACCGGTCGCGTGCATCCACCCGACCGGGACCCGATCGAACTGAACGGCCCCGGGACCGGCCCACGACAGGTCCCACACGGTGGACCGCGTCCGACGCGGCCCCCCGACGGCCCCGGGAACGGGGCACACACGGAGCAGGCGTGGAGCGCGGGAGCGCCTTCCGCCTGACGAGTCAGAGCAGGGCGCCGGGCGGGGAGCCCGGCGCCGGAGAACCTCAAAGAGCGAGACAGAGACACAATGGTCCACGCCATGCTTTCCGCAGTCCAGGACGCCGCAGCCACCATGGATCTGGATACGGCGAAGAACTACATGAGCCTCCTGGGCGCCGGTCTGGGGATCGGCCTGACGGTGATCGGCGCCGGGATCGGGATCGGGCGGATCGGCGACTCGGCCGCCCAGGGAATCGCCCGTCAGCCCGAGGCCGCCGGGAACATCCAGACCGCGTCGATCATCCTGGCCGCCCTGATCGAGGGGGCTGCGCTGTTCGGCCTCGTCATCACGCTGCTCTACAAGCTGCTCGACAACTGAGCCCCCGTCGCCGCGGCGGTCGTCCCGACGGTCCGTCCCGGACGGCCGTGGGAGACCCCCCCGTCCCTCGCGCCGGCGCGGGGGAGCGGCGGAGTGGGAGCTCGGCAGGACGTGGCCCGGACCGGCGGTCCGGGGCTCCAGACGACGTGAGACGCGAGAGACGAATGACGCATCTCGACAGGACGACCTTCGTGCATCGCAGGGTGGCTCCGATCCTGGGGGCGGTGGCGGTGTGCGTCCTCCTGACCCCCCGGGCGCTGCTGGCGGCCGGCGAAGGCCAGGCTCCGGGCGCCAACCTCTTCGGGGTGAACCTCGGCCTGTCCTTCTGGACGGTCGTGGTCTTCCTCATCCTCCTCTTCCTCCTCAGCAGGTTCGCCTGGGGGCCCATCCTCTCCGCCGTGGAGGCACGGGAGGACCGTATCCAGAACGCCCTCGACGAGTCCGCGCGGCGGCAGGCGGAGGCCCAGGAGCTGCTGGAGGAGCACCGGCAGCAGCTGGCCGATGCCCGCCGGCAGGCGCAGGAGATCATCGGCGAGGGCAAGGCTGCGGGGGAGAGGGTCCGGCGCGACATCGAGGCGAAGGCCCGGGAGGAGGGCCAGCGCCTCCTCGACCGCGCCCGCCGCGAGATCGAGCGGGAGAAGGAGAAGGCCCTGGGCGAGCTGCGGCGCGAGTCCGTGGAGCTGGCCCTGGCCGCGGCGGCCCGGCTGATGCGGGAGAAGATGGATGCCTCCAGGGACCGTCAGCTCGTCCTGGGCTACCTCGACGACCTGGGGGGGAACGCCGGGCGCTCGGCCCCCGGGAGTGCTTCCCGTGAGCCGGAGACCGGGGCGTGAGGGACGAGACCGTCGCCCGGAGCTACGCGGAGACGCTCTTCGACCTGGCCGAGCGCCACGAAGGGGCCGAGACGTACGGCGAGGGCATCGAGACGGTGGCCCGGCTCCTCGACGAGAACCCGGACGCCCGTCTCTTCCTCGAGACACCGCGGATCGACGCGGCCGAGAAGAAGAAGGTCCTCCGGAGAGTCTTCGGCGACGTCCTGCCCGGGCCCCTCGTGCGCTTCCTCATGGTCACCGTCGACAAGCGACGGCAGCGCCTGATCCGGGAGATGGCGCGGGAGTATCGGGCGCTCATGGACGAGCACCTGAACCGGGCCCACGTGGAGGTGACGGTGGCCCGGCCCCTGGACGACGAGACCACCGAGCGGGTGTCTGCCCGTCTCTCCGAGCTCCTCGGCAAGACGGCGATCCCCCACGTCCGGGTGAAGCCCGCCATCCTGGGTGGGATCGTGGTTCGCACGGGCGACACCATCTACGACGGGTCCCTCCGGAGGCGCATGGAGGGCCTGCGACGGCAGCTGCTCGACACCGACCTGCCCGAGCCCGAGAAGGGGCTGCCCGCCGGCGTCGCGCCGCCGGCCGATCCGACCGACGTCTCCCCGGCCCCCGGCGACGGTGAGGCGCCGGCGGGCGAGTGACCAAGCTTCAGGACTGAACGAACATGGCAAACGATTCCCAGCTGCGCGCCAGCGAGATCACAGGCGTTCTCCTCAACGAGATCGAGAACTACGAAGAGGAGCTCCACGCCGAGGAGGTGGGGGAGGTCCTCGAGGTGAAGGACGGGATCGCCCGCATCTACGGCCTCACCAACGCGATGGCGTCCGAGATGCTCGAGATCACCTCCAGTGAGGGCGGACACACGGTGACCGCGCTGGCGCTGAACCTCGAGGAGGACAACATCGGCGCCGTGATCATGGGGGACTGGACCATCCTCCACGAGGGCGACGAGGTCCGGCGCACCGGCCGGGTGCTCGAGGTGCACGTGGGCGCGGGGTATCTGGGGCGGGTGGTCGACCCCCTGGGCGCCCCCGTCGACGGGAGCGGTCCCGTGGAGCCCATCGAGGGGAGCCGCCAGATCGACATCGTGGCGCCGGGGATCGTCAAGCGCCAGCCGGTGAAGGAGCCGCTGCAGACGGGCATCAAGGCCATCGACTCGATGATCCCCATCGGCCGGGGCCAGCGGGAGCTGATCATCGGCGACCGGGGCACGGGGAAGTCGGCGATCGCGATCGACACGATCATCAACCAGAAGAACACGGACGTCATCTGCATCTACTGTGCGATCGGGCAGCGCGCGGGGAAGGTCGCCTCGGTCGTCGAGACGCTCCGCGAGCACGACGCGATGGACTACACGATCGTCGTGGCGGCCAACGCCTCGGACCCGGCCCCGATGCAGTACATCGCTCCCTACGCCGCCACGGCCCTGGCGGAGCACTTCATGTGGTCGGGCAAGCACACCCTGGTGGTGTACGACGACCTCTCCAAGCAGGCCCAGGCGTACCGTCAGCTGTCCCTGGTGCTCCGGCGTCCGCCGGGGCGCGAGGCGTACCCGGGGGACGTGTTCTACCTGCACAGCCGGCTTCTCGAGCGCGCCGCCAAGCTCTCCGACGAGGAGGGCGGGGGCTCCCTCACCGCCCTGCCGGTGATCGAGACCCAGGCGGGCGACGTCTCCGCGTACATCCCGACCAACGTGATCTCCATCACCGACGGCCAGATCTACCTCGAGCCCGACCTCTTCTTCAGCGGCGTGCGTCCGGCGGTGAACGTCGGGATCAGCGTCTCCCGGGTGGGAGGCTCGGCCCAGGTCAAGGCGATGCGGAAGGTCGCCGGGCGGCTCCGCCTCGACCTCGCCCAGTACCGCGAGCTCGAGGCCTTCGCCCAGTTCGGCTCGGACCTCGACGCCGCCACTCAGCGCCAGCTGGCCCGGGGTGAGCGGACGGTCGAGATCCTGAAGCAGCCCCAGTATCAGCCGATGCCGGTGGAGAACCAGGTGGCCGCCATCTACGCGGTGACCCAGGGCCACCTCGACGACATCCCCGTCGAACGGCTGCGAGCGTGGGAGCGCGGCTTCCACCAGCACCTGGAGACGCACCACGGCGAGGTGCTCACGGGCCTGCGGGAGGGGAAGATCCTGACCGACGAGCTGACCGAGGCGCTCGTCGCGGCCGTCGAGGACTACAACGAGACCTTCGAGGCCGAGATGGAGACGGGCCGGCCCGCCGGCGAGGCGGGTGCCTCCTCTGCGGGCGCGGATCCCGTCGCGGCCGGAGCCGGCGCGTCCGGCTCGACGGCCGAGGCTCCCGAAGCGGCGCGCTGACGCCGACGGCGACGGACTGACCCATGGCCCAGGCACGCGAGATCAAGCGACGGATCAAGTCCGTCGAGAACACGCGCCAGATCACCCGCACGATGGAGCTGGTGGCCACCTCCAAGCTCAAGCGGGCCACGGACCGGGTGCACGCCGCCCGGCCGTACACGCAGGCGATCGAGGAGGTCGTGCGGAGCCTCTACGCGCCGGCCCTGGCGGAGCAGTTCCCGCTGCTCCGGCGGCCGGAGCGGGTCGGACGGGTAGCGGTCCTGCTCCTGACGGCCAACCGGGGGCTCGCGGGGGCGTTCAACGCCAACCTGATCAAGGAGGCGCGTTCCGGGCTGGAGCGTCTCCGGGCGGACGGCGTGGAGACCGAGCTCCACGTGGCTGGGAAGAAGGGCATCGCCTATTTCAGGTTCCGCGGTGAGCCCATGGGGATGCAGCGCATCGACATCGGGGACGCTCCCACGGTGGACGACGCCGAGTCGCTGGTCGGTCCTCTCCGGGACCGCTTCGAGGCGGGCGAGCTGGACGCGGTGTGGCTGGTCAGCTCCGAGTTCCGCTCGGCCCTCTCGACGCCGCCCAGGACCCGGGAGATCCTCCCGATCCCGGCGCCGGAGACCCCGAAGCCGATGGACCGCTTCATCCTCGAGCCCTCGGGACCGTTCATCCTCGAGCGGCTGCTTCCGGCGTACGTCCGCAACGTGGTGTTCGCCGCGCTCGTCGAGAACTCGGCCGCCGAGCAGGGATCTCGAAGGACGGCGATGAAGAGCGCGACCGACAACGCGGGCGAGATGCTGGACAGGCTCACGCGGACGTACAACCGGGCCAGGCAGGCCCAGATCACGCAGGAGATCGCCGAGATCGTCGGCGGCGCGGCGGCACTCGAATAGGCTGGAGGACCATCCGGTCCGGCGCCCGCCCGGCGTTGTCGGGTCGACCCTGGACGGAGACACAGAGGAAGACATGGCTGAGAACAACATCGGAAAGGTCGTCCAGGTCATCGGACCGGTGCTGGACGTCGAGTTCGACCCGGAGAGCCTACCGGAGATCTACAACGCCCTCTCCCTGAAGGGCACCACCGAGGCGGGCGACGCCATCGACCTGGTGGCCGAAGTCCAGCAGCACATCGGTCGCGGGCAGGTCCGGGCCGTCTCGATGTCGTCCACCGACGGCGTGAGCCGGGGGATGGACGTCGTCGACACGGGGCAGGCGATCAGCGTGCCCGTAGGCGAGCCGGCCCTCGGCAGAATCCTGAACGTCCTGGGGCAGCCGGTGGACGAGCAGGGCCCGGTCGGCGGGGAGAACGCCAGCGAGGTCGAGCGGTGGCCCATCCACCGCGAGGCCCCGAAGTTCGAGAACCTGGAGCCGAAGACCGAGATCTTCGAGACCGGGATCAAGGTCGTGGATCTGCTCGCCCCCTACGTGAAGGGCGGCAAGACGGGCCTCTTCGGCGGCGCGGGCGTCGGAAAGACGGTCATCATCATGGAGCTCATCAACAACATCGCCATGGAGCACGGCGGTCGCTCCGTCTTCTCCGGCGTGGGTGAGCGGACCCGCGAGGGCAACGACCTCTGGCTCGAGATGAAGGAGTCGGGAGTCCTGGACTCCACCGCCCTCTGCTACGGGCAGATGAACGAGCCGCCGGGCGCGCGCCTGCGGGTGGGGCTGAGCGGCCTGACGATCGCGGAGTACTTCCGGGACGTCGAGCAGCAGGACGTGCTCCTCTTCATCGACAACATCTTCCGCTTCACCCAGGCGGGCTCCGAGGTGTCGGCGCTGCTCGGTCGGATGCCCTCGGCCGTGGGGTACCAGCCCACGCTGGGGACCGAGATGGGCGAGCTCCAGGAGCGGATCACTTCGACGCGCCAGGGATCGATCACGTCCGTGCAGGCCATCTACGTGCCCGCCGACGACCTCACCGATCCGGCGCCGGCCACGGCCTTCGCCCACCTGGACGCCACGACCGTGCTGTCCCGAGCCATCTCGGAGAAGGGCATCTACCCGGCCGTGGACCCCCTCGACTCGACGTCGCGCATCCTGGACCCCCAGTTCCTCGGGGAGCGGCACTACAACGTGGCCACGCGGGTCCAGGAGATCCTGCAG
>JASFUL010000337.1:0-6413 GCA_050050315.1 Gemmatimonadota bacterium | reverse complement strand
ACGTCCTCTACGGCGTCTCGAAGGCGGCCACCGACAAGATGGCGGCCGACATGGCCCACGAGCTTCGGGACCGCGGCGTCGCGGTGGTGTCGCTGTACCCGGGGCTGGTCCGCACGGAGGCGGTCCTCGCGGCCGACGCCTTCGACCTCTCCAATTCCGAGAGCCCCGAGTTCATCGGGCGGGCGGTGGCGGCCCTGGCCGACGACCCCGAGGTGATGCGCCACAGCGGCCGGGTGGTCGTCGCGGCCCGCCTGGCCGGAGAGTACGGATTCACGGATGTCGACGGATCCGCGCCCCGGCCCCTCACCCTCGAAGAGGCCTGAGCGGCCCTCCGGTCCAGGCTCCGGTCGCCGGCGGTCCTCCTTCCGCGAAGGGACCCCCTGCCCGAGCGCCCGTCACGGCGCTCCTCCGTCGGTCGTTCCACCCGGGGACGGGGACGCCGGCAGGTCCCTCCGGGGTGCCGGTGGCCCGTGCCTCCGGGGCTCGTCCGACGCGCGGTCCGCGCGCCACGGCCTCGGCGGGACGGAACGGAGAGGCGAGGGTCCGCGTGGGTGCGACGGGTCCGGGACGACGGGGCGAAGAGACCGGGAGGCTGCATGGGTGCGACGAAGTGGAGGTCCGGGACGGGTGGCGGGAACGTGAGGTGGACGCTGGGCGTGGCGCTCGTGGCGGGGATGGGGGGATGCTCCGGGCCCTCGACGGGGCCGGTACCGGACGCACTGCTCGAGGTGGTTGCTCGCCACGGGCTCGTCTTCATGACCCAGAACGTGGACGAGAACGACCGGATGGAGGCGCTCTTCCGGGGTCCGGTCGTCGTCGACACCCAGGGCTGTCTGCGTCTCGGCAGGCCGGACGGCGCGACCGCGGTCTGGCCCCGCGGCTACGCCCTCGAGACCTCGGGGGACGTGGCCCGTGTGATGGACGAACGGGGCGAGCCGGTGGGGTGGCTCGGCGACGACTTCGAGCTGGCGGGCGGTGAGGTGGAGGGTCTGCACGACCGCATGGGGTTCACCGACGCCGACCGGGAGAGGGCCCGAACGTGCCCTGGCCGGTACTGGATCGTGAACCCCCGGAGCTGAAGCGGACGACGCTGGGCCGGGAGATCGCCGTCCGTGACCGCGCTCCCCGGGGCGGTTAGCGTAGGAAGGAGCGCAGGCCCCGCCTCCGTCCCGTCCCGCCCCATGGTCGATCATCCCCCTCACGAACCTTCCGCGGTACGTAGCACCCGGGATGAGAGCGCCCGCCCGCCGCCCCCGGCGCCCTCGCCCGGCCTGCTGGCCCGGCTGAAGCGCGCCCTCACCCGTCCCTGGTGGAGCGAGCCCGCCGCCGAGCGGGAGCGTCGCTGGCAGCGGCTGGTGCTGCGCGGACCCGTGGGAGGGCTCGTCGGCGTCCTCTTCGGCGCCCTCTCCGTCCGTGCGTGGGGCGCCCCGGCCCTTCCGCTGGTCGGGTCGGCGGGCGCCTTCGGCTTCCTGCTCATGTACCTGCTGGGCCAGCTCGAGTCGTGGCTCCAGGCCCTACCGGCGGAGGGCCGCGGGCCGCCCCGGAGGCTCGTCCACATCGCCGCCGATCTCGTCGGGGGCGGCTTGCTCGGCTGGGCCATGAGCGTGGCGCTCGACGCCGACGGGGCTGCATCGCTGGCCGCCGGGGCCACCTTCCTCGTGGTGTACACGCGCGTCGTGTCGCGCCTCCTCTGGGGCGACGCCGTGGAAGGCACGGTGCGGTTCTTCTCGGGTCACCGCGCGGGGCGCTGGGAGCCGGACTACTCCCGGGAGGCGAGCCTGGCGGCGCGGGGGAGGGTGGACGACGCCCTGGCGTCGCTCGAGGAGGCGAGCCGGGAGCGTCCCGAGCAGCCCGAGCCGCTCCTCCGCGGAGCGTGGCTGCTGCGGGAGGAGGGGCGCTGGGAGGAAGCGATCGAGTGGTACCGGCGCGCGTTCTGGACGCCGAGGCTCGGCGCGGCCCGGGCGGCGGCCATCGTACGACACATCCACGAGATCGCGAGCGAGCGCCTCGACGACGCCGAGCTCGCGCGTCCGGACGCCCGGGAGCTGCTGGCGCGCTACCCGGACGCCGAAGAGGTCGCGTGGGCGCGGCGGGAGCTCGGCTGAGCCCCCGGGCTACCCCGTCAGCTCTTCCAGCGCCTCCACCGCCGCTTCCGCCACCTCCGGGTTCGCGTCCCGGGTCAACCGCTCGAGGACCGGGAGTGCGTCGAGGTGGCCGATGCGGCCCAGGAGGTCGGCCGTGTCCCCGCGACGGGCGTCGTCCCCCGCCAGGGGTCCGTCGCCCTCGAGCCCGGCCACGAGGTCGGGAACGAGGGGGTCGAGGCCCTCCGGGTCGAAGAGCAGCGCCTCCTCGGCCACGAGGAGCAGACCCATCCGTCCCTCGAGGGTGCTCCGCGACCACAGCTCGAGGAACGCACCGGTCGCCCGGCCGTCGGCCAGCCGCTCCGCCGCGTCGGCGTGGCGCCCGGCCGTGACCAGCGCCTCGAAGACCATCTTCTCGGCTTGCGGACCCTGCCGCTCCACCAGTCTCCACGCCAGGTCTCCGGCGGGGACCACCCCGACCATGATGAGCTCGTCGTCCACCACGGTGGTGGGAACCGAGCGGACCTCGTACCGATCCGCGAGCTCGGGCTCGCGGGTGACGTCCACGATCTCGAGGCCGATCCGCGGGCTGGCCAGGGCCATCGTGGCCACCGACCGCACCTGGTGGGGGCACGAGGGGCAGCCCGGCGCCACGAAGAGGAGGATCTCGACATCGTCCTCCAGGTGCTCGAGGGATCGGGCGGCCGCCCGGACCTCGGCCGGGTCGGTGAGGCCCTCCAGCACGGCGATGTCCTGCGTCTGGTCGTCCATGGAAGGATCCTAGGGGCTGGCACACCGTCGGTCGAGGGGGCGCCCCGGCCCGCTTTGACACCGCGTCGGGGGATGCCCATGCTGGGGGCCCGTCGCAAGGGGCCCGATCCCCCCCGAGGAGGACGATGCGGCTCGCGAAGCCCGCGCTGAGAGTCAACCCGCCCGTCTTCTTCGTCTCGGGGGCCCTCCTCCTCGTCTTCCTCCTCGTCGGAGTCGTCTTCACCGACCAGGCGTCCCGGTTCTTCCCGCTGCTCCTGGAGACCGTCTCGAGGTGGGGAGGCTGGCTCTACGTCGGCAGCGTCGCGGCCTTCCTGGGGCTCGCCCTGTGGCTCCTCCTGGGGCCCTACCGCGACGTCCCCCTGGGGCCGGACGACGCCGTCCCCACCTTCAGCAGGACGAGCTGGTTCGCCATGCTGTTCAGCGCGGGGATGGGGATCGGCCTCGTCTTCTACGGCGTGGCCGAGCCCGTGATGCACTACGCCTCCCTTCCCGGGACCGGGGCTCCGGGACCCGAGAGCGCCGCCCGCGCCGTGCCGGTGACCCTCTTCCACTGGGGCTTCCACGCGTGGGCCACCTACCTCGTCATGGGGATGGCCATCGCGTACTTCTCGTTCCGCAGGGGGCTCCCCCTGGCGATCCGCTCGTGCCTCCACCCGCTCCTGGGCGACCGCATCCACGGGACGGCCGGACACGTCGTGGACATCCTGGCCGTGTTCGGGACGCTCTTCGGGCTCGCGACGTCGCTCGGGCTGGGGGCGATGCAGATCAGCGCCGGCCTGGAGCGGGTCTTCGGGATCCCCCACGGCGTGCGCACGCAGCTGATCCTCATCGCGTCCATCACGGTGGTGGCCACGGTCTCGCTCGTGAGCGGCGTGCGCCGGGGAATCCGGCGGCTCAGCGAGCTGAACCTCCTGCTGGCCACCTCCCTCGTCGTCTTCGTGCTGGCGGTGGGGCCCACCCGCCACCTGCTGGCGTCGCTCGGCGGCAACGTCGTGGGGTACGCGGGCGAGATCGCCACGCGGACGTTCGCGTTCGGACTGCTCCGTGGGGACGCGGCGGAGTGGTCGCGCTCGTGGACCGTCTTCTACTGGGGCTGGTGGATCGCGTGGGCCCCGTTCGTAGGGATGTTCGTGGCGCGGATCTCCCGGGGCCGGACGATCGGCGAGTTCGTGCTGGGCGTGCTGTTCGTCCCCACGGCTGTGGCGGTGGTCTGGTTCACGGTGTTCGGCGACACCGCGCTCCACCTCGAGCTCACGGAGGGCGGGATCTCCGGGGCCGTCTCGCGGGACGTGGCGACGGCCATCTACGTCGTCCTCGAGCGGCTTCCCCTCGCCGGGCTCACGTCGGCGCTGGCCGTCGCCGTCGTGGGCGTGTTCTTCGTCACGTCCAGCGACTCGGCCTCGCTCGTCGTCGACATGCTCACGTCGGGCGGGCGTCCCGATCCGCCCCGGTGGCAGCGGGTCTTCTGGGCGACGGCGGAGGGCGCGTGCGCGGCGATCCTCCTCTACGCGGGAGGGGAGCGGGCGCTGACGGCGCTCCAGGCCGCCGTGGTGAGCATCGGGCTGCCGTTCTGCGTCGTTCTCCTCGGCGTCGGGGTCAGCCTGGTCGTCGCCCTCCGGCGGGAGGAGGGCGGGAGGGCGTGACCGCGCCGGGGCCCTCCCGGCTCAGCCCCCGGCCCCCACCACCTGGACGCCCCGCACCCCGGGCAGCCCCCGGATCCGCCGCAGGACGGTGGGCCCCGGGTCGGTGCCTTCGAGGGTCACGATCCCCCGTCGTACCCGCACGGTACCCCACGTCGCGTCCGGCCCCAGCGCCCGGACGACCCGGGCCGTGACGAGATCGTCCTCGGGCACCGCGAGCCAGCGGGCGGCGACCCGGTTGGGGAACGCGACCGGAACCGCCGCCCCGCCGTCCGGAACCGTCGTCTCGACGCGCGTGCGTTCGCGCGCGACGTAGTCGGGGCGGCCCGCCGCGCGGATGGCCCGCTCGAGCGCGTTCTGGAGGCGGCGGACGTCCGGCGCGCCCACGAGGGTGAAGCCGGTCGTGTCGGCGGCGGCGACCGCGTCGGCCGCCAGGATGCGTCGATCGGCCGCGGGACCGGTCCGGGCGCAATCGGCGAGGATCTTGAAGCGCTGACGGCGCTCGAAGTCGGCGGGTCCGGTGCCACGGACCCGGGACCCGGGCGGCTCGGCGCAGAGGGTGGGTGCCCGACCGGCCCGGAGACGGATCAGCGCGGCCAGGCGGTCCAGAGGGGCTCCACCGGCGCCGAGGGCACGGGCCGCCTCGAGCTCGGAACGCGCCGCGTCGGGGTCGTCGATGTCGAGCCAGGCGCGGGCGGCGGACACCCGGGCGTCCCGAGCCTCGTCCCGACGGCCCACTGCGAGCAGGCCCCGGGCGAGGAGCGAGCGCACGTTCGGCAGGGGCTGGTGGAATCCCGTCGTCCGCGCCCGCGCCTCGGCCGCCCGGAGGGTGTAGGAGAGCTGGTCCAGGGCGCTGCGATGGGGACGCTCGGACGTCCACCGCCCCCGCTCGGCGTAGATGCTGCCCAGGGTGGTGTGGAAGCGCTGGGCGGCCTCCAGGTCGCCCGACGCGAGCGCCGACGACTTGTCCTCGAACATCCGGTCCTCGAGCTCCCGGAAACGCTCGCCCTCGGGGTCGAGGGCCGGGTTGCGGGTGTAGAGGAGGGCCAGCTCGCGCTGCAGGTCGACCGCCTCGGCGCTCTCCGGTCGGGCCAGGTCCAGGCCCGCTTCGAGGTAGCGCTCGGCCTCCCGGGCGCCCTCCGTCGCCGCCGCGCTGAGGCCCCGGAGGAGGGAGGCCCGGGCCAGTGCCTCCCGGCGCTCGTCGCCGTTCCGCCACCAGGGCACGGCGTCGAGCTCGGGTGTCGTCAGGAAGCGGTCCACCTGGATCGCCGGCTCCCACGAGCGCACCGACGGGAGATCGGGGCGGTGCGTGAGGAACGGCCCCGCCACTCGCTCCTGCAACGCCACGAGGCGGATGCAGGCCGTGTCCGCCAGGGAGCGCTCGCCGGCGGCGATGGCCTGCTCCAGGAGGACGGCGTACGCCTCGGCGGCGGCCGGGCCCGCGGCGTAGCGCCACCGCTCCGCGTACCGGAAGAGCGGCTCGAGCCCCCGGGGGCCGAGGGTCCGATAGGCGTCGACGAGGCCGGCGCGAGCGGCCGCGTCGGTCGGGTCCGCCGCCAGCGCTTCCTCGTACGCCCGCGCGGCCTCGTCGTACATCTCCCGTTCCGCGTAGTAGTCGCCCTGGAGCGACAGGTAGGTGGCCCGCCGCTCCGGGTCCTCGTCCGCGGCTTCCAGGAAGAACGCCTCCTGCGCCTCGTGGGCTCCCATCGCCCGGTACGCGAGGGCCTTGTTGTACCAGGCCGCCCAGTTGGCGGGGTTGGCGGCGATGGCGTCGTCGTAGTAGTCGACGGCGCGCTGGAGGAGCGAGTCCGCCGGCTCCGTCGCGGCGGTCGCCTCCGTCTGGTAGAGGAAGCCGAGCGACTGGTTCACCACCGTCCGGCAATCCGCGGCGTCGTCCCGGGTGGCGCACAGGTCGAGCTCG
>JASFUL010000336.1:0-6428 GCA_050050315.1 Gemmatimonadota bacterium | reverse complement strand
TTCCCCTCTGACAGTGGTTTACACCCCGAAAGGCTTCCTCCCACACGCGGCGTCGCTGCGTCAGACTTTCGTCCATTGCGCAATAGTCCCCACTGCTGCCTCCCGTAGGAGTCTGGGCCGTATCTCAGTCCCAATGTGACGGGTCGTCCTCTCAGACCCGCTACGCGTCGTCGCCTTGGTGAGCCGTTACCTCACCAACGAGCTGATACGTCGCGACCCCCTCTTCTGGCGCAGGCTTGCAAGCAGAGGCCTGCTTTCATGTGACGACCATGCGGTCGCCGCACTTCATGCGGTATTAGCCCAGGTTTCCCCGGGTTGTCCCCCGCCAGAAGGCAGGTTGGTCACGTGTTACTCACCCGTCCGCCGGTCGGTTCTGGAGTGCAAGCACTCCAGTCCTCCCTCGACTTGCATGTGTTAAGCACGCCGCCAGCGTTCGTCCTGAGCCAGGATCAAACTCTCCGTTTGATTGAAAAGCTCGAAACAGCTCTGTCGAACGTCGATCTTCACTTCGATCGGTCGTTCGGAATCCACGTTGGTTGAACCCACTCGCTCCTCGAGTCGAACTCGGAAGCGAATCCCTGACGGGACGTAGCGCCCGTCCGGGTTGATGGGCCCGCCCACTTCTCTCTCGAAACCTCGATTTTCAATCAGCTCGTTCGTTGCCGTTCGGAGCCGCGTCGCGACTTCCCGGCCAGTACTGCTTCTACGGCCGAAGTCGACGCCGTGTTCCGCCGGCGTCCCCGGAGACCAGGGAGCACTGAATCTAGGCTCTTTTCCGTCCCGGTCAAGGGGTCCCGGCAACCTGCCGCCGGGAGAGGCGTGAGGAGCCTTCCCTCGCGCAAAACGCAGCGGCCGCGATGACGCCTCGGCGCGCTGCGAGGAAGGAAATCGTAAGCCGACGTGACGCTCGTGTCAACGCCCCGTCACGGGCGAGCCGAACGGCGTTGGAGGGCTCGCCCCGTCGAGGGTGGGCGGCCCCGGTTCGGGCACCTTCGACCCCCGCCGTGTCAGGGTGAGCGAGGGGACTCGAACCCCCGGCCTCCGGAACCACAATCCGGCGCTCTAACCGACTGAGCTACGCTCACCGCGATCCCGCGTCCGCGAGGCCCGGGCCGAGCCCGCGCTCGCTCGATGCGGAGACCGGGAATGATAGTGGCGCCCGACACGGTCGTAAACCCTCCTCCACCGCCCGGGCGGACGGCGCGTCGCCCGTGGTCCGACGCACGTCGCGGGTAGCCGGATCCCGGCGTCGGCGGGAGAGAGGACGGGGACCCGTCCGCCCGCGGCGCGGCCGCGCCGCGGGCGCCGAGCTCGGCGAGCACGCCCGGCAGGACTCGAACCTGCGACATTCGGCTTAGAAGGCCGATGCTCTATCCAGCTGAGCTACGGGCGCTCGGGTGAGCCGCCAGGCGGACCGGGCGGACCCGGGCAAAGCTACCGACCCGCCGTCCGGCTGGTCAACGTGCCGACAGCTCCGGGGCCTGCCGTGGCCGGCCCCCACGCGCGGCCGAGCGCACCGCCGACCGCGCGATGTCGAGGCCGGCGGCGCCCGCATCACCCGTCCGGGCTACCGGGCGAAGCTGAGGGACCCGCTCACCGTCCCTCGCCCGCGGCCTCGAGGTCGAAGCCGGGAGAGACGAACGAGACGTCGAGGGCGGAGAGTGCGACGAGTGAGCCCCGGAAGGCGGGCGTAGCTGCTCTTCTCATCGAGTTCGTCGCTGGCGGTTCACGGTCAGATCACGCTCGGTCCCAGGGTCGGCTCCGGCACGGTGAGGCGAACGGGCACGCCGAAGACGCTCCTGAACATGCGCGCCTTCTTCTCGAGCGCCCACTGCTCGAGGAGGAGGTCCCCCCTCCCTTCGACCTCGAGGACGATCTCGGCGGGCTTCACGACGACCCCGACCTCGGTCACGCGTTGCAGGTGCTCGCGGTCGAGAGCGTCGGCCACCCTGAGGATGGAGGCGAGCCGCCGCACCCGCGTGCGGTCCTCTCTCGCCAGCTCCTCGAACAGGTAGTGGTCGTTCTTCGGCTCGGCCCGCCGGTGGTAGCGCGCCACGAGAGCGACCAGCGGGATCTCGGCCCTGGCGTAGTTGGGCAGCTCCGAGTTGTAGATCAGGTAGAGAGAGTGCTTGTGGTGCTTGCGGTAGCTGAGGAACTGACCCACGTCGTGGAGCACGGCGGCGCCGAGGAGGATCCGCCGCTCCGGGTCGCCCAGACCGTGGAGCTCGCGGAGCTGGTCGAACAGGGAAAGGGAGAGGCGCGCGACGTGCCGGGCGTGGGCCTCGTCGAAGCGGAAGCGCCGCCCGAGAGCCAGAGCCCCGTGGAGGGCCTCGCGCTCGAGGCGGGTGGCGTGCACGCCCGGCCCGGTGATGTCCTCGACGAGGTCGACCAGGACGCCTTCCTTCACGCCCACGTGGGGTACGACGATCTCCTGCACCCCGGCGAGGAGCGCCACGCGTTCGTAGAGGATCGCGGCGGGGAGGATGACGTCGGCCCGGTCCTGGCGGAGTCCCAGCTCTTCGACCCGGGCCTCCACCGACATGTCGGCCAGGCGGTCGATCCAATCCTGCAGCGTCTTCAACGGCAGGCGGGAGACCCCGGTGTCGTCGGGCGTGCAACGCCCGAGCTCGGCCAGCGTCTCGATGTTGCCCCCCGTGGCCATGAGCCCCGCCAGGGAGTCGTCGTCCGTGATGCGGTCCGGAATCCGGAGCGTCCCGGCGTATTCCCGGGCGAGCTCACGGAAGTCGTGTTGATTCCTGGCCTCGCCGCCGAGGTCCTCCAGGAGGCGCACGGTGCCCATCGTGTGCGACTCGATCCAGTGGGTGCCCTCCACGGACGCGACGGAGATCTCGAGGCTGCCTCCCCCGAGGTCGGTCAGCATCCAACGCCCCTCCCCCATCGGGACCCTGCTTCGGACGGCGGCCCAGATGAGACGCGCCTCCTCGCTTCCCGTGATGGTCTCGAGCTGGATCCCGGTCTCGGCCCGGATGCGGTCGACGAGGTCGCCCCCGTTCCGACTCTCGCGGACGGCGCTGGTCGCCACCGCCCGGTAGCGGGGTATGCCGTACGTGTCGATGTAGCGGCGGAACGCTCCCATGGCCTCCACCGTCGCGGCCATGGCCTCTTCCTCCAGCCGACCGGTGAGGAACGTCCCCTTTCCCAGCCGCACCGGTACCCGGAGGTACTCGAGGTCGACCCAGTGGGTCGGGTCCATGAACTCCGACGCGACGAAGCGGATGGCGTTCGTGCCGACGTCGATCGCGGCGACCCGGAGGGGGAAATACGATTCGCTCACGTGAGATCGGGGCCGTCCTGGCCGGGCTGCTGAAGATGCGACGTCGTCGGGAGCCTGGTCAATGTCGTGCCCCGCCGGGCCGGGGGAAAGGTCGGGCGTGTCAGCGGCCACGGCCGCGCCGACGGACCGCCGAGCGCATCAGGACGCGGTGGTAGTCGCGAACGGGACCCTCCGGGGGAGGACGGCGCAGGGTGTAGCATCCGTCGGGTCGAAGGTCCCAGGCCCTCCGGTTGTCGGAAAGCGCGTGCAGGAGCGTCCGTCGCAGCCTCTCCCGGATGTCCGGGTCCTCCACCCGGACCAGGACCTCGACCCGTTCGACGAGGTTGCGGCGACGGAGATCGGCGCTTCCGAAGAGGAGGTCGTGGTGGCCGCCGTTGTGGAAGAAGTAGATGCGGTCGTGCTCGAGGAAGCGGCCCACGATGCTGACGACGCGGAGGTCCTCGGACACGCCGGGGACGCCGGGCCGGAGTCGGGAGTGGCCGCGGACGATCAGGTCGATCTGGACGCCGGCCCTGGACGCACGATAGAGGGCGCGGATCATGCCGACGTCGTCCAGCGCGTTCATCTTCAGGATCATCCGCCCGTCGCCGGTACGTCGCTGGTGCTCGATCTCCCGCTCGACGAGGCCCTCGAACACCCGCCGCATGTCCCGGGGCGCAACCACGAGGGAGCGGTACTGCTGCTCGGGCGCGTGCCCGGTCAGGTAGTGGAACAGGTGGACGAGGTCCCGGCCGATCTCCGGATCGGCGGTCAGAAGGCCCAGGTCGGTGTAGATCCGGGCCGTCGTGGCGTGGTAGTTCCCCGTGCCGGTGTGAGCGTACGTGCGGATCTCGTCCCCCTCCTCCCGGACCACCAGGGTGACCTTGGCGTGTGTCTTGAGCCCGACGAGCCCGTAGGTGACGTGCACGCCGGCCCGTTCGAGCACCTGCGCCCACTCGATGTTCTGCTTCTCGTCGAAGCGCGCCGTCACCTCGACCAGCACCGCGACCTGCTTGCCCCGCTCGGCGGCCCGCACCAGCGCGTGCACCACCGGTGAGTTCTCGGACGTCCGATAGAGGGTCATCTTGATGGCCAGCACCGACGGGTCCTCCGCCGCCTCCTCGACGAAGCGCTGCACGCTGGCAGTGAACGAGTCGTACGGATGGTGGACCAGGACGTCCCCCTCTCGAAGCACCCGGAAGATGTCGTTCGGGGTCTCGTCGGACGGGGCTTCCCGGAGTCGCACCGGGACCACGGGCTCCCAGGGCTCGAACAGCAGGCTCGGTCGGTCGACCTCCGCCAGACGCCCGAAGTGGGTGAAGTCGATGGGCCCGTCGATTCGATCGACGTCCTCGACCCCCAGCCCGAGCTCGGTGCGGAGCATCTCCACGACGTAGTCGGGCATCTCCCGCTCGACCTCGAGCCGTACCACGGGTGCGAATCGGCGCTCCCGGAGCTCCTCGGAGATCATCTGCAGGAGGTCCTCCGCCTCCTCCTCGTCCCGTCGGAGGTCGGCGTTCCGCGTCACGCGGAAGGCGTGCACGCTTTCCACGTGGGCGCCCCGGAAGAGCTCGTCCATGTGCCGGGCGACGAGCTCCTCGATGGCGAGCACATGGCCTGGACGCTCCAGCGGGATCCACCGGCCGCGCGAGAGAGGCACCTTCACGCGGGCGAACTGGGGAGCCTTGCGCTCCGGGTGGCGGAGCATGATTGCGAGCGAGAGGCTCAGGTTGGAGATGAAGGGGAAGGGGTGTCCGGGATCGACCGCGAGGGGCGTGAGCACGGGGTAGACGTGGTCCATGAACCAAGCGTGGAGCCGCCGCCGCTCCCGTTCGTCGATCTCGTCGTAGCGAGCGACGACGATTCCCGCGTCCCGAAGGGCGGGTTCGAGCATCCGCTTCCACGTCCTCCCCATCTCGGCCTGCATCGTCGCCACGGCCTCGCGGATGAGGATCAGCTGCGCTTCCGGGGTCCGTCCGTCGGGGGTCAGCTGGGTCACCCCGGCACTGAGCTGTCGTCGCAACCCTCCGACGCGCTTGCGGAAGAACTCGTCGAGATTGCTCTGGGCGATGGAGAGGAAGCGGACCCGCTCGAGGAGCGGATTCCGGGCGTCCTGGGCCTGGTGGAGGACGCGCCAGTTGAAGTCGAGCCAGCTGAGCTCGCGGTTGAAGTAGAGCGACGGGTCGTCGAGAGAGACGTCCTCGGGCACGGGTGCGGGGGCGACGGCCCGTGGGACCGAGAAGGCCAGGAGGGTCGGCTCCCGGGGCTCGGTCGGTTCCGTGGAGACGGCTGACGGGTCGGGCGCACGTCCGGGTGCGGCCCGGGCGCCGTTGCCTCCGAGTCGGCTCGGGAAGGCCGGGGGAGAGGCGGTATCGCGGGCTCGCCCTACCCGGCGTGTGGGCCCCGCGCGCTGGCGCGGGGGACCACCTCCGGGATCCCCTCGCGTCTCGTTGTCGTCCGTCGTGCCTCGCATGGTTCCTGACAGGATAGAGCGCGCGGGGGTCACCGGGCCAAACCTAGCTCCCGTGGGTCACGACCGCATCACGGGCGGGTCACACACGCCTCGCGCACGCGCGGCCCGACGTGCGGGTCGGGTGCGGTTCTGGCCGCGGCGGGGCTCCGAGGGTACCATGGAACGGTCTCACCTTCTTCCCCCGCGACCCGATGCGACACCTCTTCCCCGGTGCCCTGCTGCTCGTCGCCCTCGCCGCCTCCGGTGACGCGGTCGTCTTCGCCCCCGCGCTGGCGGGGCAGGAACGTGATCCCTTCCCCTCCCGGGAGGAGATCGAGGCGGCGCGCACCGCGCCGCTGTTCGCGACCCACGAGCCACTGGTGGCCACCCTCGAGACGGACGTCCAGCGGCTCAAGGACGAGCGCGACGAGGACCGCCCCCCTCAGCCGGCCTTGCTGATCCTGACGTCGAAGGACGGCGGGGATGTTCGGATTCCGCTGGAGGTGGAGCCCCGGGGCAACTTCCGGCGCTCGAAGCGCAACTGCACCTTTCCTCCGGTGAGGTTCGACTTCGACCGGGACGGTCCGGAGCTGTCCGGAACCGTCTTCGAGGGCGAGAACCGCCTGAAGCTGGTCACGCCGTGTCGGGAAGGGAGGGACTCGTACCAGCGGTACGTCTTCCGGGAGTACGCCATCTACCGGA
>JASFUL010000335.1:0-6434 GCA_050050315.1 Gemmatimonadota bacterium | reverse complement strand
GGCCGGCTTCCTGCCGGGGTTTCGACACATGTGCCGCTGAGGCGCCTGGAACAGGAGGCTGTCCCCGGGGCACAGCTCGTACCACTCTTCGCCGACGCGGTACTCGGCCCGGCCCTGGACGCAGTGCACGAACTCCTCGCCGCCGTGGGTGATGGCCTCGTCGCTCGCCGAGGCGCCGGGTTCGAGCGTCAGCATGAACGGGCCCATGTGCTGACCCGGCAGCCCCGAGCCGAGACTCTCGATCAGCACGCCGGCGCCGCGGGTCCTGGCCCGCTCGTCCGCCCGCACGAGAACGGTCGTCCGCTGGGGCTCGACCCGGAAGAGCTCGAGCATGGGCACCTCGAGGGCCGACGCGAGGAGCTGGAGCGAGGACACCGTGGGCGAGCTCTCGCCCCGCTCGATCCGGCTGATGGCGTTGAGCGACAGACCCGAGACCTCGGCCAGAGCCCTGAGGGACAGGCCCCTCTCTTGGCGTAGCTCGAGGATCCGCGCTCCCACCTCGGGGTGTCGATCGGCCATTCTCATCGCTCCGCCGTCTTCGGAGGGGCCCCGCCAACGGAATGCCGCGTCACAGAATACGGTACACTTGTGCACTTTTAGGTGCAAGCGTACATTGACGGAGGAAGGCGGGAAACGCACAGGCGGGCGTCATGGAGCACTCGGTCGTGTTCGGGCCCGTCCCCTCCCGGCGGCTGGGACGGAGCCTCGGCATCAACCACGTCCCTCCCAAGACGTGCACGTACTCGTGCGCGTACTGCCAGCTCGGCCGCACCACCCGCATGCTCAGCGCGCCCCAGCGCTTCTACGGGGCCGGCGTCGTGGCGGGCGCGGTGCGTCGGCGGGTGCGCGAGGCCAGGGCCGCCGGAGAGTTCGTCGACTTCCTGACGTTCGTCCCCGACGGCGAGCCCACGCTGGACCGGGAGCTCGGCGACACGATCCGGCTCCTGCGGCTCCTGGGGATCCCCATCGCCCTCGTCACGAACGGGTCTCTCCTGGGCCGACGGGACGTCCGGTTCGAGCTGGCCGAGGTGGACCACGTCTCGGTCAAGCTGGACTCCGTCCGGGAAGGCACGTGGAGGTGGATGAACCGACCCCACGGGCACCTGGTGCTCGCCGAGATCCTCGAGGGGATCGGGCGCTTCGCGGCGGACTTCTCGGGCGCGCTCACGACCGAGACGATGCTCCTCGACGGGGTGAACGACGACCCCGCCGGCGTCCGGGCGACGGCCGCGTTCATCGGGGCGCTCCGGCCCGCGGCCGCCTACCTGTCCGCTCCGACCCGTCCTCCGGCCGAGCCATGGGCCCGCCCCCCCACGGAGCACGCCCTCGCCCGAGCCTACGAGGTCTTCGCCGAGTACGTCCCGCGGGTGGAGCTGCTGACCGGATACGAGGGAGACGCGTTCGCCTCCACCGGGGACGCACGGTCGGACCTCCTGAGCATCACCGCCGTCCACCCCATGCGGGAGTCCGCCGTCCGGACCCTCCTCGACCGAGGGGGAGAGGGATGGAACGTGGTCGCCGACCTCCTGGAGGAGGGCCTCCTGGCCGAGGTCGCCTACGGCGGGGCACGGCACTACCTTCGCCCCCTCGGGGAGTGCGGGGCGGAGGCCACGCTCGACCAGGTGTCCTGACGGACCACCCTGGCGACCAGCCTCGCGCGAGCCAGGCCCCCGGTGGCTCGACGGTCCCCCGCCCTTCCCTGCTGCCCGGCGCGAAGCGCGGCCCCCCGTCGACGTACCGAAGCGGCTCGCCGACCTCCGCCCCGGATCCCGCGAGGCCCCGGACCGTGTGAGCGACACACGTGAGGTGGGCCCTCCGTATGGACCTTTTGTCGTCCCGGGGCGGGAGCGGTGGACGCGTCCGGACCCCGATGCGCTCCGGGGTCGCGAACGGGAATCGCATCGACGAGGTGAGATCGTGGAACAGCTGTTCGGAGACGTGCGCTACGCCCTTCGTGGGCTTCGGAGGTCGCCGGCCTTCTCGCTGGTGGCCATCGCGACGATCGCGCTGGGAATCGGGGTGACCGCCACCATCTTCAGCCTCGTCAACGCGGTCCTCCTGCGTCCCCTCCCCGTGGAGCGACCGGGCGAGCTCGTGGACGTCTACGGCCACACGGCCACCTCCGACAGCCACGACTCGAGCTCGTATCCGAACTTCGTCGCCTACCGGGAGCAGGCCGAGACGCTCTCGGGCGTCATGGCCTACACGAACTTCTTCGCCAACCTCTCGATCGAGGGCAGCTCCGAGCTGGTGGTGGGCGAGATCGTCTCCCGCGACTACTTCGACGTGCTCGGCATCGGGCCGGCTCGCGGCCGGGCCTTCTCGCCCGACGAGTTCGCGAGCCTCGGCGCCCACCCGGTGGCCGTCATCAGCCACCCCTTCTGGCAGACGCGCTTCGGCGGGGATCCGGGCGTGCTGGGACGCACGTTCCGGTTGAACGGAATCGTCTTCACGGTCATCGGCGTCGCCCCCGAGGGGTTCGGGGGCATGTTCCCCGCCGTCTTCTCCCAGATGTGGATCCCCCTGTCCATGGTGGAGGAGGTCGAGCCCCTCGGGAACCAGCGGTCGTCGGGGTCGAGCCCGGGAGCCAGCCGCCTCGAGCGTCGGGGTCAGCACTTCCTCTGGATCAAGGGCCGGATGAAGCCGGACGTCTCCGTCGAGCAGGTTCGCTCCGAGCTCGAGGGGATCGCGGCGCGCCTGTCGACCGAGTATCCCGAGACGAACGAGCGGGAGCGCGTGAGCGTCCTCCGGACGGCCGACGTGGCGATCAACCCGGACTTCGACGGGACCGTGGCTCCGGCCGGCATGGTGCTGCTCGGGGCCGGAGCCCTCGTGCTGCTCGTGGCGTGCGCCAACCTGGCCAACATGATGCTGGCCCGAGGGTCGTCGCGCCGCCGGGAGGTGGCGATCCGACTGGCCATGGGGGCGCGCCGGGGGACCCTCGTGCGCCAGCTCGTCACCGAGGGCATGCTGATGGCGTTGGCCGGCGGCGCGGTCGCGCTCTTCCTCTCGGGATGGCTCTCGTCCCTGATCGCCCGCTTCCAGCCGCCCCTGCCCATCGACGTGGGGCTCGACATCGCGCCCGACTGGCGCGTGTGGGCCTTCACGTTCGCGGTCGCCGCGGCGACCGGCGTCATCTTCAGCATCGTGCCGGCGCTCCGCTCGTCGCGTCCGGACCTGGTGCCGGCGCTCAAGAACGTCGCGAGCGCCGATGGGGGACGGGGATCCCGCGTCGAGCTTCGGGACGCCCTGGTCGTGGTGCAGGTCGCGGTGTCCGTGGTGCTCCTGGTCGGCGGTGCCCTCCTGGCCCGGAGCCTGGGCGCCGCGGCGAGGGTGGATCTCGGCTACGACGTCGACCACACGGCCTATCTCGGCCTGGCCATGGAGATGAACGGCTACGACGCCCGCCAGTCCGGCGACTTCTACCGCACCGGCAAGCTGCGGCTGGAGGCCATGCCCGAGACCGAGGCGGTCGGCATGACGAGCCGGGTCCCGCTGTCCCTGAACAACAACGGGTTCGGAATCTACATCGACGGGCACCAGGGGTCGGCGGACGACCGCCCGTACGTGATGGACGGCGCCCGGATCGACGAGGACTACTTCGGCGCCCTCGGCTTGGGTCTCGTCGCCGGACGGGGCATCGAGGCCGCCGACCGGGACGAGATGCTGCGCGTGGCCGTGGTGACGGAGACCATGGCGGAGCGTTTCTGGCCCGGCGAAGACGCCGTCGGCCGGGAGTTCCGCACGACCTGGGGAGGCGAGCCGTACCGGATCGTCGGGATCGTGGAGGACTACAAGGTGGACACCCCCGGCGAGTCGCCGAAGCCGTATCTCCACCTCCCCCTCCGCCGCGAGACCGTGTACGCCAACTTCGTCGTCCGCGCCACCGGCGAGGCCGAGTCGCTGGTGCCGGCGTTCGAGCGCGAGCTACGCGCCCTCGAGCCCGACCTCGTCTTCCTGGACACCGGCACGCTGGGGGAGCTGGCCGAGGTCCGTCTCTTCCCCGTCCGGGCCGGCGCGTGGTTCATCGGGGCGTTCAGCGTCCTGGCGCTCGTCCTCGCCGCCCTCGGGCTCTACGGGGTCGTCGCCTACGCCGTGAGCCGCCGGATTCCGGAGATCGGCATCCGCAAGGCCCTCGGCGCCCGGGGCGGCGACGTGGTGGCCATGGTGGTGCGGCGCGGCATGCTGCTGGTCGGGGTGGGGGCGGTGGTCGGTGCCGGGCTCGCGGTTCTGGGGGCCCGGGCGCTCTCGAGTGTCCTGTTCGTGGGAACGTTCGACGTCCCGAGCTTCGCCGCGGCCTTCCTCGTGCTGGGCGGGGCCGGCCTCCTCGCCAACTGGATCCCCGCCCACCGGGCGTCGGTGGTCGATCCGGTGGACGCGCTGCGGAGCGAGTAGGGCCGGGGGAGCGCCGGCCCTCTCGGCCCGTCTCCTGGGGGTCGCGGGGTGGACCGACGGGTCACGCCGGCGCGCTTCGTCGCCCCGACTTCGATTCGATCCAGTCGCTCATCACCCGGAGCGCCAGCTCCAGGTTGCCGATCTGGCAGTGGTTCTCGGCCCGATCCTCCTCCGTGAAGACCCGGCCGGTCACGGAGCGCGCGGCCGTCAGCCTCCGGAGCTGCTCCGCGTGGAGGCGCAGGGGGATGAAGTGGTCGGCCGCCCCGGCCAGGACGAGGACGTCCTGCGTGACCCTCTCCGAGCGGAGATTCCCCTCGTTCAAGTCGAGGGCGAAGTCCAGCGCCGCCATCGGCTCGTCCACGTCGAGCACGTACATCAGCTGCGAGATCGACCAGGCCTCCATGCCCCCCTGGCGGATCTTCCAGCGCGACACGCGGTTGGTGAAGCCCCTCAGACGGTCGTGGAAGAAGCGGAGCACCCAGGCCGCCGGCGCGGGGGCGATCCTCATGTAGTCGTACGCGTGACCCGACACGATCACCCGGGCGATCCGTGGCTCGAACGCCGCGGCCCGGAGGGCGAAGTAGCCTCCCATGGAGAGGCCGACGAGCGTGACGTCGTCCAGGTCGAGGTGGTCGAGGACCGCCCCGACCGGCCCTTCCCAGCGGAAGTCCAGGGGCAGGCCGCTCCGCCTTCGGGCGCCTCCCTGCCCCGGCCCGTCGAACCCGATCACGCGGAAGCCACGCCGGGAGAAGTACCACATCAGCGAGTAGAACTCCTCGATGAACGAGTCGAAGCCGCCGTGGAGGACGATGGTGCCGCCGGGAGGAGCGGTACCGCCCTCTCCGTCCGGAATCGCGCCCGCCACGTCCAGCCCCGGGAGGAGGGCCCCCTGCCAGGGGACCTCGATCCTCCGGAACCCATGCCCCTCGAACCCGCGATGGAAGAAGGTGAGGAAGCGCTCGTAGAGCACGTCCTTGTCGGGGTCGTCCGGGAGGGTGTAGAACTCGGCCGCGCGAAAGTAGGCGGCGGCGTTGACGAGCCTGCTCTCCGAGGCCGCCCGCTCCGCCTGGCACAGCATCTCCCTCTTCCAGTCGGCGAAGTCCGCCACGGCGCGTCCGACCTCGGCCAGGTCCTCCTCCCGGGCGTATCCGAGGGAGAAGGGCCGGTTCAGCTGGAAGTTGAACAGCTGATCGGGGTGGAAGGCGCGATATCCCACCGGGAGACTGAAGCCCGGTTCCGGCTCGGCGTGCATCGTCGACCTCCTCCGTGCCAGTTCCCCCTCGACCCTCACGCCGGCTCGGTGAAGGCCAGCAGGTACCCGTCGGGGTCCCGGACGGCGAACTCGCGCATGCCGTACTCCATCACCTCCGGCCCCCAAGCGAACTCCACGAGACCCTCCCACTCCGCCGCCAG
Organism: Gemmatimonadota bacterium; assembly: GCA_050050315.1. GTDB lineage: Bacteria > Gemmatimonadota > Gemmatimonadetes > Longimicrobiales > Gaopeijiaceae > JASFUL01. The sequence continues at coordinate 626 of JASFUL010000335.1, read as the reverse complement.
GGCGGACACGTCCTCGGGGTGGAAATAGAGGGTGCCGCTCATGACCGGCTCGGTCGGCGTGTCGACGGGAGCGTCCGTGTAGAGCTGGAGGGTCACCTCGTTCCTCTGGACCTCGGCCCACACGGCTTCGGGCTCGCCCCAGGACCCGCTTTGCCGGAAGCCGAGCTTCGCGTAGAAGGCGAGGGTCCGGTCGAGGTCGCGTACCAGGAGTGACGGGATGATGCGGCCGGTCAGTCGGATCATGGGCGCGGTCCGTTCGGGTGCGTGCCGGGGCCTGGAGGCCGGCGTGGTGGTGTCGTGCGCGGGGCACCGCCCGGGCGCCCGGACGCGGAGTCCCACTGGATAGTGGGATTCGACGCCGCGGACGGCCACACCCACGGGTTGCTGCCCCCTTCCGCAGGCTTAGCTTTCACCCATACCCCGCTCGCCGCGGGGCAACCTCTCACCGAGGAGCCCTGGACATGAGCGCATCGAACGGCAGTCTCTTCCCCTCGGCCCGGATTCCGTACGGCACCTGGGGAAGCAGCTATTTTCCCGCGTGGCAGACCTCGGCTCTGGCCGAGGTGAACATCGGTCAGTTCGCGGGCGAGGCCATGGCCCGCATCATGGGCCTCCGGTCCGTTCCC
>JASFUL010000334.1:0-6458 GCA_050050315.1 Gemmatimonadota bacterium | reverse complement strand
AGGAACGTCTACGGTAAGCTCCACGTGCATTCCCGCAGAGCGACCGTGGTGAAGACCCTGAGGGAGGGGCTGATCTGACCGTGTCACGCTCGCTCGAGGAGGAGATGTCGTGAACGACCGCCAGTGGGATGACTACATCCGCAAGCAGCCGGGGACGTTCTGGGGAGAGATGGGGCGGGAACACGCCGAGGCGATGAAGCCGAAGCCTCTCCCCACCCCCAACAGGCCGACACGCCGAAAGGCCCGCAAGGCCTCGAGGACCTCCGGGGTCACGTCCAGCGCGGGCGAGGGTTGGCTACCCGGGATCGACCGCTGGTTCGACGAGCACCTCTCCATCAAGGCCCGGCGCCGGATCGCGCTGCTGCTCACGGCCCTGGGGGCCATGGTCGGACTGGGCGCCGCGCACCAGCTGGGGCTCGGTGCAGGGCTCGCGGCGTTGCTCGGAGCTGCGGCTGGACTCGTGTTGCTGCCGCTGTTGATGGTGGCGGTGAAGGTGGTGATCACGGCCCTGTTCGCCGGGGCCGTGCTGGGGATCCTCTACGCCCTGGGGGTGGCGTTCGGTCTGTTCGGTTGAGGGGACGCGCCCGCCGGCCACGGCGCCGCCGCGCGCTCCCAGGACGGCCCGACCTCCCGGGAGCCGGGCCTCACCTCCGCATTCCCGCCCACCGTCAGAACGACTCCACCCGCAGGGGGACGCTGGCGACGAAGCTCCCCCCGGCGCCGAGCTGCCCCCCGAGGTTGTTGCCCCAGCAGTGCGCCCGCCCCTCGACGTCCAGGGCGCAGGTTCCTTGGGGGGAGCTCGCATCGGCGAAGGCGACGAACTCGACCCCGGCCGCCACCACGGGGGAGGGTGTGAGCGCATCCTCCGTCGTCCCGCTTCCCAGCTGACCGAAGTAGCCCCAACCCCAACACAGGGCTTCCCCGGCGTCGGTGATCCCGCACGTATGGCTCCCCCCGGCGAACAGGTCGACGAAGGTCGCGGAGCTCGCGACCGCTTCGGGGACGTCACGCCCTCGCGCGCTGCTCGTTCCGTCACCCAGCTCACCATGGAAGTTGTCGCCCCAACAGTAGATGCGACCGTCCAGGCCCAGGCCACAGACATGACCGCCTCCGACGGCGATCTCCGCGAGGGGCGGGGGGGACCCGGGCACGGGAGTGGCGGAGGTCCCGGCGCCCTCGCCCCAACAGTGGGCGTCCCCCCCATCGGTGACCCCACAGGCCGTCGACAGACCGGCGTCGATCTGCGCGAGGCTGCCTCCGCCGGACACGGGAACGGGCACCGAGGAGGACGTCGTGGAGCCGTCGCCGAGCTGGCCTCGGTCGTTGCTGCCCCAGCAGTACGCCTTGCCGGACGCCGCGACACCGCAGGTGAAGAACGAGCCAATCGTGAGGTCGACCAGCTCTTCCGGGACCTCGGCCCGTACCGGAGTGGGGGAATAGGTCGTCGTTCCGTCCCCCAGCTGTCCGTCCCGATTGTCACCCCAGCAGTAGGCGTCGCCGGCGCCGGTCAGACCACAGGTGTGAGTCCCGAGCGCGAGTCGAGCGAAGCTGAATCCCGGCGCCTCGGGCACGGGACTCGGCTCCACGTCCTGGATCGCCGCTCCTCGCCAGGCCCCCCAGCAGTACATCTCTCCCGATCCCTCGAGCCCGCAGGTGTGCGCGTTCCCCTGCGCGAGCCGTACGAATGCCAGGTCCCCCTCCACCTGCAGCGGCTGCCGGGACACGGGATGCGGGCCTCCGTCACCCAGCTCGCCGAACGTGTTGCCCCCCCAGCACAGGATGGATCCGGCCTCGGTGACCCCGCAGGTGGCACCGCCCGCCGTGACCTGCGTGAAGGTGTACCCGCCCGCGACCCGCACGGGCAGGATCTGCCGCCGCACCTCTTCGGTGCCGTCGCCGAGGCGACCTCCGGCCGCGGCTCCCCAGCACCAGAGGTCTCCGGTTGCCTCGACGGCGCAGGTGTGGGCGACACCCGCCGCAATCTGGACGAAGCTGTGTCCACCCGTCACCGGCGCGGGCACCGTGACCGAGCGACCCTCCGAGCCGAGCTGCCCTCCCTCGTTGCCTCCCCAACAGAGCGCCTGGCCCGCCGTCGTGATCCCGCACGTGTGGCCCTGCCCAGAAGACAGCTGGCGGAACGTGTGATCCCCGGCGACCTCGACCGGTCGACGGCTCCGCAGCGTCGATCCGTCCCCGAGCGGCCCCTGACCCCAACAGTGAGCGGTGCCCGCCTCGTCCACGCCGCACGTCCACGCGCGCCCGGCTGCCAGACTCTCGAACGTGAAGTCCGCGGCCACGGCGACGGGGGTGGCGGAGAGGTCCGAGGAGGTCCCGTCTCCCAGTTGGTCCACGATGTTGGAGCCCCAGCACCAGGCCTTTCCCTCCTCGTCGAGGGCGCACGTATGGACCCATCCGCCCTCGAGGGCTTCGAAACGGTGGCCCCCCGCGACCTCCCGCGGCATCGAGGATGAGTCGAAGCCGCCGTTGCCGAGCAGGCCCCCACCACCCAGGCCCCAGCAGAAGGCCTGACCCGTCTCCGTGAGGCCGCACGTGTGGCTCGTGCCGAGAGAGAGGCTGGAGAATCGTTGCCCTCCCACCACCGCTTCGGGACGTGCCGATCCGGGCCCTTCACGCCCCCGCCCGAGCTCACCGTCATCGTTCGAGCCCCAGCAGTAGGCGGTTCCGCCAGTGGCGAGCGCGCACGTGTGGGTCCCCTGGCTCCACACGGTGGAGGCGGGCATCGCCGGAAGCTCCACGTCGACCTCGACCGTGACGCTGCCCGAAGCCGTCTGCCCCCCGGAGTCCGTCACCGAGGCGGTGACGAGGTGGGTTCCCGCGGAGAGGGTGGCGGTGACGCTGGAGCCGGTGCCGAGCTCACCGTCGCGGTCGGAGCTCCATACGATCGAGCTACCGAGGTCGCCGTCCTCGGGGTCCGTCGCCGTGCCGGCGAAGGTCGTCTCGGTACCTTCGGTGATGGTCGCACCGTCCTCCGGCGAGGTGATGGTCACCACGGGAGGATCGTCCTCCTCGACCGTGATCGAGACGGAGGCGCTTCCGGACATCCCCTCGGAATCGGTCGCCCGCGCAGTGACGACGTGAGCGCCGGTGGTGAGCGTCGCGTTCACGGCACCGCCCGTACCGAGGCCGCCGTCGCGGTCGGACGTCCACGTCAGCGACGAGGACAGATCGCCGTCCTCGGCATCGACCGCGACTCCGGCGAGCGGGACCACCCCACCTGTCGGGAAGACGGCCCCATCGGACGGGCTCGAGATCGAGACGTCCGGCGGCTCTCCTTCTTCCCCGGCCGTGGTGGGACTCGAGTCGCCGCCGCAGGAGGCCGAGAGGCCTAGCGACAGGAGAAGTGTCGTCTTCCACAGTCCGTCGGGGCTCATGATGGAGGGGGGATGTCCAAGGGGCGGGTGCGCGTCGCGTAGGTCGACCGCCGGGAATCTCGGAGGACGGTTGGGCGTGGGCCATCGCGTGATCACGCCATTCCCGTCGCGGTGACCGAATCGGGTGCCCTGGTGAAGGCCCCGGGGCCGACTTCGAGGAAGTGGAAGGGCTCACAGCCCTCGCCTGCCCCCCCGGTCACCCCCCCGTCGGCCGGGCCGCCACCAGAAGGACGTCGTGGGAGACGATGCGGAGGAAGGGGGCCAGGAGGACCTTCCCGAGGAGGAAGGCGGGAAAGTAGCGGGCCATGGAGCCGGTCCAGTCCGTTCCCCGTCGCTCCCGCCAACTCAGCCACCAGAGGACCCACGGGTCGAGGGTGGGGGCGAGGTCGTCCCGGATCACCGCCCAGCCCGCCCGCTCCAGGAGGCGGCGGAGGGTCTCGGGGGTGTAGACCGCGGTGTGTCGGGGGGTGTGGAACCCGGCCCAACGGCCACCGGCCCAGCGCCGGGCCGCGGATCGGCCGTCGGGGACCTCCACGAGGAGGACCGTGTCCGGGCGGGCGTGGGCGCGCATGCGCCGCAGCGTGGCCGGGGGATCGTAGTCGTGCTCCAGGTAGTGCCACATGGTCATCGCCGCGAAGGAGCCCTCCAGCGGGACTTCCCGGAGATCGCCCGAGCGGAGGTCGAGGTCCCGGAAGGCGGGGTCCCCGGCGAAGGCCTCCGCCCTGAGGTCCACCCCCACGCCGTCCACCCCGTGCGCGTCCCGGAGGGCCCGGAGGAAGGTCGGGCGGCCGCACCCCACGTCCAGGACCCGGACCCCGGCGCCCAGGTCGACTACCCCCGAGAGCCGACGGACCCGGGCCCGGTCGGTCCTCTCCCTCCCCATCCGGACCAGGGGTGCGAAGGCCCCCCAGGCTTCGTCGCCCCGGTGGGGCAGGTAGTCCTCCCCGTAGAAGCGTCCCACCTCCTCCACCGGGACCCGCTCCGAAAGGAAGAGGAGACCGCACGCGTCGCAGGCGGTGAAGCGGAAAGGGGGCCCGGGCGGCGCCATCTGCGGAGGGGCGTCGAAGGAGGCGCCCCCGCCGCCGGCCCCGCAGGCGGGACAGCGGGTCACGTCCTCCCTGCCCCGCGGCGACTCGACCCTCGTCATCTCTTCTCCGGAGAGCGACCACCCAGCCCGGGACGACCCGGGTACCCATCGGGCCCGTCGTGCCGGCGCCCACACGGTGTACTCGGGACGACGGGTCAGGTGTCGTAGCCGCCCTCGGCCAGAGCACGCTCCCACCGACCTCCCCACCCTTGATCCCGCCCGATTCGACTGGCTCCGGACACGACCCACCCGCATGTTCCCCCCCATGTCCGATGCCGTCGACCGCCTGAACGCCGTCCTCTCCCCGCGCTACCGACTCGAGCGGAAGCTCGGTGAAGGAGGGATGGCCACCGTCTTTCTCGCGGAGGACCTCAGGCACAAGCGCCAAGTGGCCATCAAGGTGTTGACGCCGGCGGTCGCCGCCGCCCTGGGCGCCGGACGATTCCTGGCGGAGATCGAGACCACGGCGGGGCTGCACCATCCCCACATCCTGCCCCTGTTCGACTCGGGCGAGGCCGACGGCTTCCTGTACTACGTCATGCCGCACGTGAAGGGGGAGACGCTCCGCGACCGTCTGGAGCGGGAAGGCCAGCTCCCCGTGGACGAGGCCGTGACACTGGCGGAGAAGGTGGCGGGGGCGCCCCAGGCGGCCCACGACGCCGGGATCGTCCACCGAGACGTGAAGCCGAGCAACATCCTCATCTCCAAGGGCGAGCCTCTCGTAGCGGACTTCGGCATCGCCCTGGCGGTGCAGGCCGGAGGAGCCCAGCGCCTCACCGAGACGGGTCTCCGCGTCGGAACCACCCACTACATGAGCCCCGAGCAGGCGGCGGGAGACGAGACGGTGGGGCCCCGCACGGACGTGTTCGCCCTGGGGTGCGTGGTCTTCGAGATGCTGGTGGGCCATCCACCCTTCCAGGCCAGCACCCCCCACGCCGTCCTGGCCAAGATCCTCACCGGCGGCGCCCCCCGAACCTCCGCCGAGCGGGCGTCGGTGCCCCCTCACGTCGAGGCGGCGATCGCAAAGGCCCTGGAGACCGTGCCGTCGGACCGCTTCAGGAGCGCCGGCGCGTTCGCGGCAGCGCTGCGGAATCCGGCCTTCCGGCATCCCGCGCCGGATCATGGGGGGAGGGAGGGTCCCGGCCGGGCCCCGGCCTGGAAGGTCCTGAGCGAGGTGCTGGCCGTCGCGGTGATCGCGGCGGGATGGATGGCGTTCCGGTCCACCTCCGCGGCCCGGGACGCCCCCCTCCCCTCCTTCCGCATCCCCATGCGCTTTCCCCAGGAGCAGGCCCTGGCCGGAACGGGACACTTCGACCTCTCGAGCGACGGATCCGTACTCGTCTACCAGGGGGTGGGGGAGGAAGGAAGGACTCGGCTCTGGGTCCGACGGGGCGACGCCGAGGAGGCGAGCCCCATCCAGGGGGCCGCGGGTCTGAGCGCCTCCATCGTCCCGGACATCGCGCTGTCACCCTCGGGCGAGCGCGTGGGCTTCTGGAAGGGACGCGACTACCAGGTGGTCTCGACCGCCGGCGGCGTTCCCCGCGTGGTGGCCGACTCGTTGTGGGGAGTCGCGCGCTGGAGCAAGGACGGAGAGTGGCTCTACCTGCGGCGCTTCGGGCATCCGGGCATCTCCCGGGTCCCCGCCCGCGGGGGTGAGCCCGAAGTGGTGACACGACCGAACACAGCGGCCGGAATCAGCGGCCACGTGTGGCCGGACCCCCTGGAGGGTGGCGAGGGCCTGGTGCTGGAGGGGCGCGGCGAGGAGGGATCGCGGATCCTCGTCGTGAACCTCGAGACCGGAGAGACCCGGGACCTCGGGCCCGGGCGCTACCCTCGCTACGCCGACGGATGGCTCCTCTACGGAACCGAAGATCGGAACCGGCTCCTCGCCGCACCCTTCGACCCGGGCTCCCTCGAGCTCACCGGGTCCCCCCGGACCCTCCTGGACGACATCGCCGCATGGGGCCCCTCCCTGGCCG
>JASFUL010000333.1:0-6478 GCA_050050315.1 Gemmatimonadota bacterium | reverse complement strand
TCCCGGAGCCGCCGGTTGTGCCGTCGCTCCAGCGATAGGTGTAGCTCCAGGTGCCGACCTCGTCGGGGGCGAAGCGGAGCTTCCAGACGGTGCCGTTGTCGCCTCCACTCCCGTCGCCGTCGTGGAAGCCGAACCAGTCGTACGTGCGCCCGCTGGGAGCCTCGAACGTCGCCCGCAGCTCGATCTGGCGGAAGTCGTACGGATTCCCGTAGCTCTTCCTGTTCTCCACCGCCCGCTCCCACACTTCGTACAGGCCGCCCGTGGAGTCGGGCGGCGGTCCCCCCCCCGCCGGGGCCGGTCCCGCAGCCGCGTCCGGCGGGTCTTCGGGCCGGTCGCACGAGACGATCCCCGCCAGGAGCGCGGCGGACAGGAGCAGGCGGACGGTGGCCGGCGAGCTTATGGCTTCCTCGCGATCACGGAGAACTTGTAGGCGAACGTCCGGGCCAGCGCGGCAGGCAGGAGGTTCCAGCACGGGCGGAAGACCGTCTTGTACAGAAGCGCTTTGACACCGGTTCGCGCAATGGGAAGCGCGCGGTAGTGGTCCCGGATCGCTTCCTCGACGATGAACCCCTCGAGCGAGGCGAGGATCTCGGATTCGCGGAGGAACTCCGTGACCGGGGGATCCGCGTCGCTGAACTCGATGTTCTCCCGTCCTGCCCGCGAGAGGAAGTGCATCCAGGACGGTCGGCGGTAGAAGTGGGAGAGGAAGGCCACTCCGCCCGGACGCAGGACACGCCCGATCTCGCGGACGGCCATGGGGACATCACCCGTGTGGTGGAGCACCCCGCAGGCCCACACCCCGTCGAACGTGGCATCGGGATAGCTCAGCTCCAGGACGTTCTCCGTCCCGACCTCCACGGGCTGCACCCCGGCGATCTCGAAGTGTCTTCGAGCGAGCTCCACGGCATTCGGTGTGAGATCGGTAGCGGTGACGCGCACGCCTCGCTTCATCAGCTCGACGCTGTCGAACCCCATCCCGCATCCGACCTCGAGGAGGTGACGCCCCCGGAGCCTGGCCGCGGCCCGCTCGATGCGGGGCATGATCTCCGGGAACTTGTACGGGTTCATCCAGGCGCGGACGTGCGCGAAGTACTCCGGGGTGCCGGGGGGGATGCCGGGGTCCTTCACGTACTGCTTCCCGAGCGTGTGCGCGTCCCAGTACTCCCGGACGGCGGAGGTCAGATCGGATCGGTCGGAATCGGCCATCTCGAACGCGGGTGGGGAGACGGGCGCTCGCCCTTACGTCCCAAGAGCCACGATACGGCGGGGAGCACGAGTCGACCAGGGTCCCTCGAGCGCGTCCGGTCCGGGTGGGGGGCAGGCTGCCGATCGCCGGATGGCAGCCCCCGGAGCCGGCCCTGTTGGAGGGCCGGCTCCGGCGACGGTGGGGGTCAGCGGCGGAGGAGGAGGACGGAGTCTCCGGACCAGGGCGAAGTGAGCGAGACGGTCGAGCCTCCGGCGACGGAGCCGGCGGAGGTGGAGGCGCCGGTGACGGGGTTGAACCAGGTGGCCTGGAAGGTCAGGCCGCCGTCGCCGGAGAGGTCGATGGCGACGGAGCCGCCGTTCTCGTCGTAGACCAGGTACTCGCGGCCGGGGATGCCGGAGGCGATCTGGCGCTGGCTGGCGCTGACGCGGCCGTTGAGCATCTGGTAGCGACGATAGCGGGTGTTGGCGAAGACGAAGTCGTACATGAGGCGGACGTAGCGCTCGCCCTCGCCGGAGAAGTTGGACTGGCCGCCGGCGGGAGCCCGGGCCGCGGAGAGGCCGGTCTCGCTGTAGATGGGCATGACGCCGGCCATCTGGATGCCCCAGGCGCCGCGGCGGACCTCGGTCCCGTTGCGGGGTTGGCCGAAGTCGCCGTTCTGGTACTCCCAGATGTCCTCGCTGCCGAGGATGGGGGCGTCGAGGAAGGCCGAGCCGACGCCGCCCTGCTTGCCGCCGCCGTGGAGGTTGCCGTCGAAGACGCTCCGGGACTGCTGCTGGCGCATGGAGAAGTCGAGCCAGTCCCGGAAGGTGTTGTCGGAGTGGTCGTGGATGGACAGGAGCGGCGGCACCGGCAGCCGGGACAGGTCGTCGTGGAGCGTGCCCATGATCCAGTCGGCCCGACGGTCGTCGAGGATGTCGTGGTACTCCCAGGTCAGGGAGTAGCCGAAGAGATTCCAGTAGCAGCCTAGACGGGCGGCCAGGTACCGCAAGTAGACGCGGAGCTGGTCGTCCGAGGTCGGCCGGGCCGAGTCCTGGTCCACGAGGCCGGCGAAGGGGAAGACGTAGACCCGGCGCGCGGCGGCGGCCTCGATGGCGTCCTCGAGGAGGGCCCAGACGGAGACGTCGAAGCGGGTGAAGTCGGTGCCCTGCCAGAAGTGGTGTCCGGCCCGCACGGTGTGCATGGGCCAGAGCATCATGAGGAGGTTGTAGTTCCGATCGGCCACCTTGCGGCCGATCTTGTCGATCAGGTCGTCGACGTGGGACGGGCCGAAGCGGGTACGGCCGTACTTACCCTCGAGGTACTGGTGCAGCGAGTAGCCGCGGGCGTCGAAGGCCCGGCCCCGGGCGTTCTCGAGGAACCAGCTGCGGTCCGAGGCGACCCGCAGGGGACCCGGAGCGCCGCCGTCGGAGACGGAGATGGTCCCGGAGCCGCCGGTTGTGCCGTCGCTCCAGCGATAGGTGTAGCTCCAGGTGCCGACCTCGTCGGGGGCGAAGCGGAGCTTCCAGACGGTGCCGTTGTCGCCTCCACTCCCGTTGCCGTCGTGGAAGCCGAACCAGTCGTACGTGCGCCCGCTGGGAGCCTCGAACGTCGCCCGCAGCTCGATCTGGCGGAAGTCGTACGGGTTCCCGTAGCTCTTCCCGTTTTCCACCGCCCGCTCCCACACCTCGTACAACCGCCCGCTCGAAGCCTCGCCGTCGGACCCGGTGGTCGCGCTGGCGCTCGCGGAACGGTTGGAGACGTTCCCGGCCGCGTCGTACGCGGCCACGGTGTAGGTGTAGCGGGTCGAGGCGGCGAGACCGCCGTCCCGGTAGCTCGTTCCGGAGACGTCGCCCACCTGGGCGCCGCCACGGTACACGTAATAGCCGGCGACGCCGACGTCGTCGCTGGAGGCGTTCCAGCTCAGGTCGATGGCCGAGCTCGAGGCAGCCGTGGCCCCGAGGTTCGTCGGTACCGTGGGCGCCTGGGTGTCGGCCCCGTCGTCGGTGGTGGCGCTGGCAGCCGCCGACCGCTCGGAGACGTTCCCGGCCGCGTCGTACGCGGCCACCTTGTACCCGTAGGTCGTGCCGGCCTCGAGGTCGGTGTCGCCGAATTCCGTCCCGGACACGTCGCCCACCCGGATGTCGCCGGGCGTCCGGTAGACGTAGTAGCCGGCGACGCCGACGTCGTCGCTGGAGGCGCTCCAGCTCAGGTCGATGGCCGAGCTCGAGACCGTCGTCGCCGTGAGGTCGGTCGGGACCGAGGGGGTCTGGGTGTCGCCGTCGCTCTGGGTGGTGGCGCTGGCGCTGGCGGACCGGTTCGAGACGTTCCCGGCCGCGTCGTAGGCGGCGACCGTGTAGAGGTAGGTCGTCGCCGGCTCGAGACCCGTGTCCCGAAAGCTCGTGCCGGAGACCTCAGCCACACGCGTGTTGCCGCGGTAGACGTAGTAGCCGGCGACGCCGACGTCGTCGCTGGAGGCGTCCCAGCTCAGGTCGATGGCCGAGCTCGAGGCCGCCGTGGCGCGCAGGGTCGTGGGGATGCTCGGGGCCTGGGTGTCGTCTCCTCCCCCGCTGCCCGCGCCTTCCCTCACGATCACCGAGTACATGCTGATCTGGGTACCGGCGGTGGCGACGTTGGAGCCCAGCGTGACCCTCCCGGCCGCGAAGCCGGCGCTGTAGACGCTGAAGGTGCCGCTGAGGGCGTCACTGTCCCGGATGTCCATGCCGGTGTCCGTGAACCGGTCGCCGAGCCAGGCCGGCACCGCGGCGCGATCGTCGTGCGCCACGTAGACCGTCACGTCCCGGGCGGCGTCGAAGGTGAGGAAGCTCGCGTCCGAGGGAGCGGCTCCCTTGTCCGCGTTCGCGGTGCGGATGTAGGTCAGGCCCTGGAGCGACTGGGGCAAGGGGGCCTGGAAGGTGTAGTCACGGTCCGTGTAGCGTGCCCTCCCCGCGACGAAGCCCGTCGGCACGACCTGGTAGAATCGCCCGGACCTCGCCTGCACGTTGCTGATCAGACCTCCGCCCGAACCCCCTCCCTCGGAGTCCGTGGTGGCGCCGGCGCTCCCGGACTCGTCGGAGACGTTCCCGGCCGCGTCGTAGGCCGCCACCGTGTACGTGTAGCTCGTCGAGGCGGCGAGCCCGCCGTCGCGGTAGCTGGTGTCGGATACGTCGGCCACCCGGGTACCGCCGCGATAGATGTAGTAGCCGGCGACGCCGACGTCGTCCTGCGAGGCGCTCCAGCTCAGGTCGATCGCCGAGCTCGACGCGGGCGAGGCCGACAGGTTCGTCGGAGCCGATGGGGCCTCGGTGTCCTCCTCGGTCCCCGTGGTGGCGGTGGCGCTGGCGGAACGGTTGGAACGGTTCCCGGCGGCGTCGTAGGCGGCGACCGTGTAGAGGTAGCTCTGCCCGGCCTCGAGCCCGGAGTCCCGGAAGGTGGTCCCGGAGACGTCGGCGACCCGGGTATTGCCGCGGTACACGTAGTAGCCGACGACGCCGACGTTGTCCTGCGAAGCGTTCCACGCCAGGTCGATGGAGGAGGTCGAGGCGGTCGTCGCCGAGAGGCCCGTCGGGATGGAAGGCGCCTCCCGGTCGTCCGGCGTGATGGTCGTCGCGCTCGCGGCGGAGGAGAGGTCGGAGACGTTTCCCGCGGCGTCGTACGCGGCCACCGTGTAGGTGTATTCCGTGTCGATCTCGAGGCCCGTGTCGTGGTACGTCGTCTCCGTCACGTCGCCCACCTGGGTTCCGTCACGGTAAACGAAGTAGCCCGCGACGCCGACGTCGTCCTGCGAGGCGCTCCAGCTCAGGTCGATGGCCACGCTGGTGACGGCCGTGGCCGTCAGGTCGGTCGGGACCGTCGGGGCCTGCGTGTCCTGGGCGGTGGTCGTGGCCGTGGCGCTGGCGGACTCCTGGGAGACGTTTCCGGCCGCGTCGTAGGCGGCCACCGTGTAGACGTACTCGGTTCCGGCTTCGAGGCCCTCGTCACGGAGGGTCGTTCCGGACACGTCCCGCACGAGGTTGCCGTCCCGGTAGACGAAGTAGCCCGCGACGCCCACGTCGTCCCCGGACGCGCTCCAGCTCAGATCGATGGCCGAGGTCGAGACCGCGTTGGCCGCGAGGCCGGTCGGGACCGAGGGCGGCTGCGTATCGGCGCCGCCTTCCGTCGTGGCGCCGGCGGGGGCGGACTCGCTCGAGACGTTCCCGGCGGCGTCGTAGGCGGCGACGGTGTAGGTGTACTCGGTGCCGGCCGTGAGGCCCGTGTCGGTGTAGCCGGGTCCGGAGACGTCGGCCACCTGGTTCCCGCCGCGGTAGACGTGGTAGCCGGCGACGCCCACGTCGTCGCTCGAGGCGCTCCACTCGAGGGCGATGGTCGAGGCGGAGGTCGCCGTGGCCGTCAGACCGGTCGGCGCCGTGGGGGCGGAGAGGTCGTTTCCCCCGCCCTGGCCCTCGATCAGGACGGTGTACATGCTGACCGGGGACGCGTCGCCGGACGCGGCCGAGCCGAGCGTGACCGTGCCGGCGGGGAACCAGGCGCGATGGACGCTGAGCGAGCCCCCGTGGGGGCTGTTGTCGTGGAGGTCGAGGCCCGTGTCGTCGAAGCCGCCGCGCAGCCAGGCCGGGACGGGGTCCGTGTCGTCGTGGACCACGTACACCGTGACGTTCCGGTTCACCTCGAAGCTCAGGAACGAGCGCTCGTCCGGGTTCGCGTCGCGGTCGTTGAAGGCCGTGCGGATGAAGGGGAGGCCCCGGAGGCGGGAGGGCACGGGAGCCTCGAACCGGAAGCCCCGGTCGGTGAACCGCTTGGCTCCGACCTGCAGTCCCTCGTTGGCGATCTCGTACAGGTTCCCCGAGCGCGCGCGTACGTTCTTGATGGTCAGCCCGGAACTCGTGGTCGATTCGACCGGACTGGGATCGGTGAGGGCACCGCTGTCGGTACAGGCGGTGAGAAGGAGGAGGACGATGGTGATGGCGGTCGCGCGCACTGCTCCTACGGTCTCTCTCTTCATCCAGCCCTTCCTCGACGTGGCTCCGCCCCGCTCGACGTGAGGAGGGCAGCGGTTCTTCCAGAGATCGTGCGTTGATTCACGGATGGCTCGGCCGTCACCGGACCGGCCACTCGTGGCGCCCGTGGTTCGAAAGAATCATGCCGCCGCAACATCGGCCTTCTCTCGGTCCGCCCCCGCTCCGGCGAGGCACCCGTGCGTCGCATGGCGACGCGGTTTTCGGGCGGTGACCGGTCGACGACCCCTCGCGCCGACCGCAGCACCGTTTCGGGGCAGGGCCGGGTCGTTCCGGCACT
>JASFUL010000332.1:0-6479 GCA_050050315.1 Gemmatimonadota bacterium | reverse complement strand
GCCGGCTCGAGACCGGCCTCCTCGACGGCCTGCCACGCCCCCACGTGGGCCAGCCCTTTGAGCCCGCCGCCTCCCATCACCACCCAGACGCGACGTCCCAGCGGCTGGAGGTGTCCGGTTCGCCAGCGTTCGTGGTGCCGACCCGCCTCTCGGGGACCGGCCGCCTCCCCACCCTCCGCGCCGCGGCCCGTCACGGTCCCGTACGCCCCGCCCCGACGGGGCCGACGACGCTTCGCCGCCGGACCCCCCGAGGACTCGTCGGGTAGCACCGCATCCCCCTCTTCACGGGCCCGGCGCGGAGGCGCCGAAAGGGGCCTCCGGGCACGTCCGCGCGGCCGTTGACGGAGGGGATCGCGTCGGGTAGCTTGATGAAAAGTAGAATCATTCTTGATTGTAGCGAGACACGCATGATCGATTTCCCCATTCTGAAGATCCAGAACCTCCACGCCAAGGTGGCCGAGGAGGAGTCCGGCATCCTGAAGGGCCTGAACCTCGAGCTCCAGAAGGGCGAGATCCACGCCGTGATGGGCCCCAACGGCTCGGGCAAGAGCACGCTGGCCAAGGTGCTCATGGGCCACCCCGGGTACGAGGCGACGGGGGGGACGGTGGTCTACAAAGGCGAGGACGTCCTCGACCTCGAGCCCGACGAGCGGGCTCAGAAGGGGATCTTCCTGGCCTTCCAGTACCCCGTCGAGATTCCGGGCGTGTCCATCGCCAACTTCCTGCGCACGGCGCTCCAGGCCCGGCTGGGTGGCGACGACGAGCTGGACCTGTTCGAGTTCCAGGATCTCCTGATGGACCGGATGGCCATGCTTGACATGGATCCGTCCTTCGCCGAGCGCCCCGTGAACGACGGCTTCAGCGGCGGGGAGAAGAAGCGCAACGAGATCCTCCAGATGGCGGTGCTCAAGCCGTCCCTGGCCCTCATGGACGAGACGGACTCGGGGCTCGACATCGACGCGCTCAAGACGGTCGCCGCCGGCGTGAACAAGCTGGCCGAGGAGGACCCGGACATGACCGTCCTCCTGATCACCCACTACCAGCGGATCCTGAACTACATCCAGCCCGACCACGTCCACGTGATGGTGGACGGCAGGATCGTCCGCTCCGGCGGACCCGAGGTCGCCCTGGAGCTGGAAGAGAGCGGCTACGCCGAGTGGAAGGACAAGGAGGAGGACGAGGTCCCGGCCGTGTGACGGATCGCCCGCGACGCGGTTCCGCGGGACCGACCACGAGCGACACCGGATCTGCCGCATCCCCAGACGAAGGGGCAGCATCATGCCGAAGAATGAAGTAGTCGAAGGACTCGACCTCGACGAGTACAAGTACGACTTCGTCACCGAGGACAAGCCGTTCTTCCGGACCGAGCCCGGCCTGAGCGAAGAGGTCGTGCGCGCGATCTCGGCGAACAAGGAGGAGCCCGAGTGGATGCTCGAGTTCCGCCTCAAGGCGCTCCGGATCTACAACCGGAAGCCCATGCCCACCTGGGGGGGGGATCTCTCCGAGCTGGAGTCGGTCCTCGACGAGATCTACTTCTACGTGCGGCCACAGGAGCGCATGGAGCGGTCGTGGGACGACGTACCGCCCTCCATCAAGGAGACGTTCGACCGGCTCGGGATCCCCGAGGCCGAGCAGAAGGTGCTGGCCGGGGTGGGCGCCCAGTACGAGTCCGAGATGGTCTACCACTCCCTCAAGGAGGAGTGGGAGTCGAAGGGCGTGATCTTCGACTCCATCGAGGACGGGCTGAAGAACCACCCCGACCTCTTCCGAGAGCACTTCTCGACGGTCATCCCACCGGCGGACAACAAGTTCGCGGCGCTGAACTCGGCGGTCTGGTCGGGCGGCTCGTTCGTCTACATCCCGAAGGGCGTCCAGCTCGAGACGCCCCTGCAGGCGTACTTCCGCGTGAACCAGGAGCGGATGGGGCAGTTCGAGCGGACGCTCATCATCGCCGAGGAGGGCAGCCGCGCGCACTACATCGAGGGGTGCACGGCGCCGGTCTACTCGACCGAGGGCTTCCACTCGGGCGTGATCGAGATCATCGTGAAGCCCGAGGCCCACTTCCGCTACACGACCATCCAGAACTGGTCGAACAACATGTACAACCTGGTGACCCAGCGGGCGCTGGTGCACCGGAACGCGGCCATGGAGTGGCTCGACGGGAACCTGGGCTCGAAGCTCACCATGAAGTACCCCTCCTGCTACCTCGTCGAGGAGGGCGCCCACGGGTCCATCCTCTCGATCGCGTACTCGGGCAACGGGCAGCACCAGGACACCGGCGGAAAGGTCGTCCACGCCGCGCCGAGGACGACGTCGTCCATCGTCTCGAAGTCCATCTCGAAGGGAACGGGGCGGAGCTCGTACCGGGGGCTGTGCAAGGTCTACGAGGGGGCCGTCTCCTCGAAGTCCAACGTCGAGTGCGACGCCCTGCTCATCAACGACACGAGCCGCACGGACACCTACCCCTACATCGAGATCGAGGAGAAGAAGGCCAACGTCGGCCACGAGGCCACGGTCTCGAAGGTGGGCGACGAGCAGCTCTTCTACCTCATGAGCCGGGGCATGAGCGAGGAGGAGGCGATGGCGCTCATCGTTCGCGGCTTCATCGAGCCCATCGCCAAGGAGCTCCCGCTGGAGTACGCGGTGGAGCTGAATCGATTGATCGAGCTGGAAATGGAAGGGAGTGTCGGATAGATGGGAGACGCAGCGGCCATGACCGGGACCGGACTGGGCGAGGGCGTCACCGACGCGCTCAACCGCGAGGCGGTGACCGCGCGGGGTGAGGGCGAGCCCGGATGGCTCCGCGAGCGCCGGCTCCACGCGTGGGACGTCTACGAGCGCACCCCCCTGCCGACGACGCGGCTCGAGGAGTGGCGGTACACGGACCTGCGGGAGAAGCTCGACCTCGACGCCCTCGCCCTGGGCTCGGCCTCGGCGCGGGCCGACGACCCCGACGCGTGGCCCGAGCGACTGCGCGCCGTGATGGCCGAAGACCACGCGGCGTCCGGGCACCTCGTGCTGGTGGACGGCGCGGTGTGCCACACCGACATCGACCCGGGGCTCGCCGAGAAGGGGGTGGTCCTGTCGTCGCTGCGGGACGCGGTGAGGGACGAGCCGGAGCTGGTGGAGCGCTACCTGGCCACCGAGGCCGTCCCGCCCGAGGAGGGGAAGTTCGCCGCGCTGAACGCCGCCCTCTGGACGGACGGGATCTTCCTCCACGTGCCGCGGGGCGTCTCGCTCGACTTGCCCATCCGCGTCACGCGGTGGGTGAGCCGGGAGGGCGCGGCCTTCTTCAGCCGCACCCTGATCGTGGCCGAGGAGGGGAGCCGGGTCTCGTACGTCGACGAGATCGTGTCGGACGACTTCGAGGTCCAGACGCTGACGTCCTCGGCCGTGGAGGTGCTGGCCCGGGACAACGCCCAGGTCCAGTACGTCGCCCTCCAGCGGATGGGGCGCGGCGCCTTCTACCAGTCCCAGCAGCGGACCATCGCGGGGAAGGACTCGACGCTCGACACGCTCAACGTGAACCTGGGCTCCACCACGAGCCGCGTCGACCTGAACGCGCGCCTCGTGGGCTCCGGAGCCAACAGCGACATGCTGGGCCTCTACTTCGGCGACGAGGATCAGCACTTCGACCACAACACCAGCCAGGACCACGTGGCGCCCAACGCGCTCAGCGACCTGCTTTACAAGGGCGCGCTGGACGGCCAGAGCCGAGCGGTGTTCCGGGGCATCATCCGGGTGCATCCGAGGGCGCAGCAGACGGACGCGTACCAGACCAACCGGAACCTGCTGCTGTCGGACCACGCCCGGGCCGACTCGCTCCCGAACCTGGAGATCCAGGCCGACGACGTGAAGTGCTCCCACGGGGCCACCGTCGGACAGCTCGACCGGGACCACCTGTTCTACCTGATGAGCCGCGGCATCCCCCGGGACCGGGCCGAGCGGCTCGTCGTGCTGGGCTTCCTGGGCGAGGTCCTGGGTCGTCTGCCGCTGGGCGGCGTGGTGGAGAAGGTCACGCGGACCATCGAGGCCAAGCTCCGCGCGCATGGCTGACGGATGGGTGCGGGCCGCGTCCCTCCAGGACGTGCCCCCGGGCTCCTTGAAGGGCGTCGAGGTGGAAGGCGAGAGGATCGCCCTGGCGAACGTGGACGGAGACGTCTACGCTCTGGAGGACCGCTGCAGCCACCAGGACTTCCCCCTCTCCGACGGGGAGCTGGAGGATGGGAAGCTCGAGTGCATCTATCACGGCGCCCGGTTCGACGTGTGCGACGGTCGCGCGATCCAGCTCCCCGCGATCCGTCCCGTGAAGACGTGGGACGTCGTGGTCCGGGACGGCGACATCTTCATCCAGAAGGGCTGAGCGGACCGCCGCGGGCGACCCGCCGAGGCCCAGGACGTTGACACGTGGCCACCACGGCCCCACCCGGAACGCTCGACGCGCACCGGATCCGGGAAGACTTCCCGGCCCTCCGACAGGAGGTCAACGGGAAGCCCCTCGTCTACCTAGACAACGCGGCCACCACCCAGAAGCCACGAGCCGTGCTCGACGCGTTGGAGCGGTACTACCGCACCGACAACGCCAACGTCCACCGGGGCATCCACGAGCTGAGCCGCCGGGCGACCCTCGCCTACGAAGAGGCCCGGCGGACGCTGGCCGACTTCATCGGCGCCCCCGACCCGGCCGGGCTCGTGTGGACCCGGGGGACCACCGAGGCCATCAACCTGGTCGCCGGCTCCTGGGCGCTGGACCACCTGTCCGAGGGCGACGAGATCGTCCTCACCGAGGCCGAGCACCACTCGAACGTGGTGCCCTGGCAGCTGGCCGCCCACCGCACGGGTGCCCGCCTGCGCTACCTCGGACTCGACGACCGCGGGGTGCTGCGGCTGGACGAGCTCCCCGGGCTCCTCGGACCCCGCACCCGCCTCGTGGCCCTGGGACACGTCTCCAACGCCCTGGGCACCATCCATCCGGTGGCGGAGATCGTGGACGAGGTACGGCGGCGCTCCGACGCCCTCGTCCTGGTGGACGGCGCCCAGGCCGTGCCCCACCTCCCCGTGGACGTCGACGCCCTGGGGGTCGACTTCTACACGTTCAGCGGCCACAAGATGTGCGGGCCCACCGGGATCGGGGGCCTGTGGGCGCGCCGGGAGCTCCTCGAGAGGATGGCGCCCTACCAGGGCGGCGGGGAGATGATACGGATCGTCCGGAAGGACGAGAGCACCTGGGCCGAGATCCCCCACAAGTTCGAGGCCGGCACGCCGCACATCGCGGGAGCGGTGGGGCTCGCCGCCGCCGCCCGCTACCTGGACGCGGTGGGCCGGCCGGCGATCGAGGCGTGGGAACGGGAGCTGGCCCGCTACGCCCTCGAGCGGCTCGGGGAGCTCCCCGGGATGTCGATCTACGGGCCCCGCGATCCGGCGGGGCGCGCGGCGGTGATCTCGTTCACCATGGGCGACGCCCACCCCCACGACATCTCCACGATCCTCGACAGCGAGGGGGTGGCCGTGAGGGCCGGGCACCACTGCGCGCAGCTGGTGATGCAGCGCTACGGGATCGCAGCCACCGCCCGGGCCTCCTTCTACCTGTACAACACCCGCGAGGACGTGGACCGGCTCGTCGACGCGCTGGGCGTGGTCCGGGGGATCTTCGGAGCCGCCTGACGCTCAGCCGCCCGGCAGCTCCACCCAGACGGGGGAGGGGCCGCCGGTGGACCCGGGCCCCGTGTTCACCCTGTGGCTCCCCTGTCCCTCGAGCCCCACGAGCCGGAGGAACCCGTCCTCGTCCGGCGCCACGATCCACCGTCCGTCGGGGGAAAAGGAGACCTGGCCCTGGTCGGACGGCCCTCCCAGGACGAGTGACACGTCCTCCCCGGCGGCGGTCATGAGGAAGGCGTCCAGGTCTCCCGCCCCGTTCCTGGCGGTGAACGCGATCCGGCTCCCCCCGGGGCTCCATGCGATGGGCAGCGGGTCCCTCCGCTCGAAGGACGTGGCCAGGAGCAGCGTGTAGCCGCTCCCATCGGCGTTGGCGGCGTAGAGGTTGGCGTCCGTCTCCGCGCGGGCGTCCCTCCAGGCGGTGAAGACGAGCCGGCTCCCGTCCGGCGACCAGACGGGTACCTCGGCGGAGGGAGCCTCGGAGAGTCGGAAGCCACCCGATCCATCCGGCGCGACGAGGTGAACCTGCGGCCCCATCCCCTCGACCGAGAAAGCCAGGTAGGCGATGACGTCACCCCGGGGCGACCAGCGGGGGTGGCGGGCCGCCGGTCCCTCCGGAGGGGTCAGGGCCACGAGGTCTCCCGTGGCCCGGGAGACGATCCCCAGATAGACCTCCGGGGCGGAGGGGTCGTGGACCCTCACGACCATCCGATCCCCGTCGGGCGACCAGCTCACGTAGTCGGCCCCGGGCTCGGAGTCCGGGTCGTCGACCTGGTGCGTCAGCCTCTGGGCCGCCCCGCCCTCGGCGGGGACGACGACGAGGT
>JASFUL010000331.1:0-6482 GCA_050050315.1 Gemmatimonadota bacterium | reverse complement strand
CGTCCCTGGGCCGCCGTGAACTCGGCCACCTTCCGCACCGCCGGCTTCATCCTCCTGGGCTCGGTCGTCCTCGTCCTCCTGCTGGTGTGCGCCAACGTGGCCAACCTCCTCCTGGCCCGCTCCGCCCTCCGCCGGCGGGAGATGGCCGTGAGGACCGCGATGGGGGCGGGACGAGGGCGTCTGCTGCGCCAGCTCCTCAGCGAGGCCGGCGTCCTGGCGCTCCTCGGGGGCGGGGCCGGCCTGGCCCTGGCGCTCGTCGGGGTGCGAGGCATCCGGACGTTCCTCGACACCCTCGGAATCTCGTTCATCTCGGGGCGGATCGAGGTGGACGGGACCGTGGTGGCGTATACGGTTCTCGTCACGCTCCTGGCCGGTCTGGTCTTCGGCCTGGTCCCGGCCTTCCAGAGCGCCGGCGCCGACGTGAGAGGGGACCTCCGCAACGAGGGACGAGGGTCCACGGGGGGCCGCACGCGTCTCGGCTTCCGGAAGGCGTTCGTCGGCCTCGAGGTCGCTCTCGCCCTCGGCCTGCTCGGCGCGGGAGGGCTCCTCGGGAACAGCCTCCTCCGACTTTCCATGGTCGACCCCGGCGTGGATGCCGACGAGATCCTGACCATGCGTCTCACCCGTCCCTTCTCCGAGTACGACGAGGAGGGCATCCGCGTCTTCTTCCAGGAGCTCACCGAGCGGACACGCGCGGTCCCCGGGGTGATCGCCGCGACGGCCGCCACGCAGATCCCGCCTCTCGGCTTCTCCCGCCAGCAGATCGAGATCGAAGGCAGCCCCCCCGACGCCGAGCGCTCGCTCCCGACCGCGCTGGCGACCGTCGTGCTGCCCGGATACTTCGAGACCGTGGGGACGCCGCTGCTTGCGGGGAGGGCCCTCCGCGACGAGGACGAGGCCGGGGCACCGCCGGCCGTCGTGCTCAACGAGGCGGCCGCGCGCCGCTTCTTCCCGGACGGGGAGCCTCTCGGACGGCATCTCCGCCTCTCCGGGCGCGAGGGGGCACCCTGGTTCACCGTGGTTGGCGTCGCGGCCGACGCCCGCAACCGGGGGCTGGACGTCGAGCCCGAGCCCGAGCTGTTCGCGGCCCAGGCGCAGGCCGGAGGCGGCAACCAGCTCTTCCTCCTGCTGAGGACGAGCGTGGAGCCGCGAACGGTCCTTCCGGCGGTGCGCCGCGCCGTGGCGGAGATGGACGCGGACCAGCCCATCTACGCCATCCAGACCCTGAAGGAGGCCTTCCGGGCCCAGGGGTCGCCGCGTCAAGCCACGACTCTCTTCCTGGGCCTCTTCGCCGCGTTCGCCCTCCTCCTGGCCGCGGTCGGGGTGTACGGCGTCGTCGCGTACGCCGTGGGCGAGCGGACGAGGGAGATCGGCGTTCGGGTCGCGCTGGGAGCCGCGCCGGGTCAGGTACGCTGGATGGTGGTCGCCCAGGCGCTCACGCCCGTCGTCGTGGGCGTCCTGGTGGGCGTCGCCCTCGCGACGGCGATCGGCCGGGCCATGTCGGGGATGCTCTACGGGGTCGGCGGGACCGATCCCGCCACGCTCGCCACGGCGGCCGCGGTCCTCCTGGCCGTGGCCTCGGTGGCGAGCTGGATCCCGGCCCGGCGCGCGACACGACTGGACCCGTCGGCGGCTCTCCGGATAGAGTAGAGGCGATCACGCCGACTTCCACGGTTCCGGAGGGCCCTCGTGAGCATCACCGCCATCAATCCAGCCAGCGGGCAGGTGATCCGTCGATACCCCGAAACGGACGAGCGCACGGCCCAGGAGCTCGTGGCCGGCGCCCACGAGGCCTTCCTCGCCTGGCGGGAGACCGACTTCGCCGAAAGGCGCTCCCTCATGAGCCAGGCGGCCCGGATCCTGGTGGACCGCAGTCGGGAGTGGGGCGAGCTCATGGCGCGGGAGATGGGCAAGCCCGTGGGGGACGGGGTCGCGGAGGCGGAGAAGTGCGCGTGGGTGTGTCGGTACTACGCGGAGCACGCCGAGTCCTTCCTGGCGCCTCACCACGCCGAAACCGAGGCGCACCGGAGCTACTGGACCCACCGGCCCCTGGGCGTCGTGCTCGCGGTCATGCCGTGGAACTTCCCCTTCTGGCAGGTCTTCCGGTTCGCGGCCCCGGGTCTCATGGCGGGCAACGCCGCCGTGCTCAAGCACGCCGCCAACGTGCCGGGCTGCGCCCTGGCCATCGAGGAGATCTTCTCACGGGCCGGCTTCCCGGATCGGCTGTTCCGGACGCTGCTGATCGACCACGCCACGACCGAGGCGCTGCTCGAGAACCCGCTGGTGCGGGCCGCCACGGTCACCGGTAGCGTCGCGGCTGGAAGGGCGATCGCGGCGAAGGCCGGGAGCCGGGTGAAGAAGACCGTGCTCGAGCTGGGGGGGAGCGACCCGTACGTGATCCTCGCCGACGCCGACCTGGACCGAGCCGCCGGCACCTGCGCGACCAGCCGGCTCATCAACTCGGGCCAGAGCTGCATCGCCGCCAAGCGCTTCATCGTGGTGGACGAGGTGCACGACGCATGGCTGGAGCGCTTCGTCGAGCGGATGCGCTCGGCGAAGATGGGGGAGCCGCTGGACGACGACACCCAGGTCGGACCCCAGGCCCGGGAGGACCTCCGTGACGACCTCCACGACCAGGTCCGGCGGAGCGTGGAGGGCGGCGCCACCTGCTTGCTGGGAGGGGAGATCCCGGACCGGCCGGGCTGGTGGTACCCACCCACCGTCCTGGCGGACGTCCAGCCGGACACGCCGGCCTGGGAAGAAGAGCTCTTCGGCCCCGTGGCGGCGGTCATCCGCGCCGAGGACGAGGACGACGCGATCCGCATCGCCAACGACAGCTCCTTCGGGCTCGGGGCGGCCGTGTTCACGGCCGACGTCGAACGGGGTGAGCGGATCGCGGCCGACCGGCTGGACGCGGGATGCTGCTTCGTGAACTCGTTCGTGAAGTCCGACCCCCGGCTGCCCTTCGGCGGCGTGAAGGAGAGCGGGCACGGACGGGAGCTTTCGCCTCTCGGGATCCGGGAGTTCGTCAACGTCAAGACGGTTTGGGTCGAGCGGTAGAGGGTCGGCCTCGACATGCCCATCGTCTCGACCCTCCGCGGCCGGCTCCTCCTCGTCGTGGGAATGGCGCTGGCCCTCCTCGGGGCCTTCGCCCTCGTGAGCCGCCATCGTCTCACGGAGCAGGCCCAGGCGGAGTGGCGCGAGAACGCCGTCCGCCTCGGGGAGACCGCGGTGGCGTCGCACGTGGAGACGCTACGCCGGACGCAGTGGCTCCTCGAAGCGCTGGCACGCGTCCCCGCGGCCCGCGACCCGTCTCCGGACCTCTGCGCGTCCCTCTTCGGCCGGTTCTACGAGTCCTCGGGCGACCACACCGCGTTCGGAGTCGTCGACCCGGGGGGCATGACGGTGTGTACCGAGCCCGCCGTGGATCCCTTCGACGTCAGCCCCAGGCCCTACTTCCAGCGGGCCCTCGAGACGGGCCTTCCGGCGATCAGCGAATACCACGTCGGGGAGCTCACCGGCCGCCCCCTGGTCACGTTGGCCGTGCCCGTCCTGGCCCCGGACTCGTCTGTCGCCACGGTCCTGGCGACGGGCATCGATCTCGGCCGCCTGGATCCCCTGCCGCCCGGCGTGGGGCTGCCCCCCGGCGCCCGGCTCACCCTGGTGGACCGGGAGGGTCGGGTCCTCTACCGGGCGCCGGACACCGCGACCGTCCCGGTCGAGCGGATCCCGCCGGAGGTCGCGGCTCTGGTCCGAGCGGTCCGGAGCGACACCGTGGCGACGGTGGAGACGGCGGGAGCGGGCGCGCGCACGTACGCGCTCGCGCCCGTGACGTTCGAAGGAGGCCCCATGGGGGCCTACGTGATCGTCTCCTTCGACCCGACCGATGTCGAGGCGCGGATCGCGGCGGCCTCCCGCTCGGGCGTCCTGGGATTGGCGCTGGCCGGCGTCCTCCTGCTCGCCGGGCTCTGGGCGGGGATCGAGCTGCTGGTCCTGCAACGCATCGCGCCCATCGTCGACGCGGCCGAGCGGCTCGGACGGGGCGACCTCGGCGCCCGCTCGGGCATCGGCCGGGGCGAGGACGAGATCAGCCGCCTCGGTCGGGCCTTCGACGCCATGGCGGCGAATCTCGAGGCGGCGCGCACGGAGGAGCGCAAGCAGGTGGTGGAGTCCCAGGAGCGCCTCCGGCTCGTCGCGGAGACCCTCGACGAGGTGTTCTGGATCTGGGATCCCGGCCAGGAGGCGTACGTGTACCTGAGTCCCGCCTTCGACGAGATCTGGGGGGTCCCCCGGGAGCGGCTCATGGAGGACGTGGGCGTGTGGACCCGGAGCATGCACCCCGACGACCGGCAGGCGATGGAGTCCCGCATGATCGACGCGGGGACTCTCCGGGAGGGCGAGCACGAGTACCGCATCGTCCGCCCCGACGGCGAGGTCCGCTGGATCGCCAGCCGGACCTTCGCGGTGCGCGACGACGAGGGCCGGCCCCTGCAGTACCTCGGCGTCGCCCAGGACGTCACCGACCGCAAGCATCTCGAAGACGCGCTCCTCCACGCCACGAAGCTCGAGGCGGTGGGACAACTGGCCGGGGGCATCGCCCACGACTTCAACAACATCCTCACGGCGATCCAGGGCCACACCCAGTTCCTCCGACAGACGCTGGGCGATCGGGACGAGCTCGCCGACGACCTGGAGGAGATCGCCGCAGGCGTCGCGCGCGCGGCGGGGCTGACGCGTCAGCTGCTGACGTTCAGCCGGAAGCAGACCGTCCAGACCCGCATCCTGGACCTGAACCGGGTCGTGCGCGACACCGCACGCATGCTGGGCCGGCTCATCGGAGAGGACGTCAAGCTCGAGCTCGACCTGGCCGGGGACGTCCCCCCGGTGGAGGCGGACCTCCACCAGGTCGAGCAGGTCATCCTCAACCTGGCGGTCAACGCCCGGGACGCCATGCCCCGGGGTGGCGTGCTCCGCATCGGGACCGGGCGCGAGGTGATGGCCCACGACGAGGCCCTCACCGCCGACGTCGTGCAGCGGGGCGAGTACGCGGCGCTCCGGGTCGAGGACGACGGGGCGGGGATGGAGCCCGGGATCCTCGACCACGTCTTCGAGCCGTTCTTCACCACCAAGCCCCCGGGCGAGGGTACGGGGCTCGGGCTCGCCACCGTGTACGGCGTAGTCAAGCAGACGGGAGGCGCGGTGGAGGTCCGGTCGGAGCCGGGACGGGGCACGACCTTCGTCGTCTTCCTTCCGGCCGCCCGGCGAGAGGCCGACGAAGGGGGCGAGGCGGAGCCGGCCGACCCGCCCGACTCCTCCGGCTGCCGGGTGCTCCTCGTGGAGGACGAGGAGTCCGTACGGTCCGTCATGACCCGGATCCTCGAGAGCCTGGGTTGCCGGGTCTCGTCGGTGGCGACCGCGGAAGAGGCCCTGGGCACGGTGGGCGCCGGAGGCCAGGCCGACGTGCTGGTGACCGACGTCGTGATGCCGGGCATGAACGGAGTCGAGCTCTACCGCCGGCTGCGGGACATGGGCCGGGACCTGCCCGTCGTCTTCATGTCCGGGTACCCCGCCCTGGGCGAGGACGAGAGCGCCCTGACGGAGGAGCATCCCTTCCTCCAGAAGCCCTTCACCCTCGAGGACGTCGCGAGGGCGCTGGACCGCGCCCTCGGCGGGTGAGGCCGGGTCAACCGCCCGCTTCGGGGACGGCCTCGGCCATCTCCCGACCCACCTCCTCGGCCGTCCGCATCGTACCCAGGTCGAGCTCGAAGTCCGGGCGTTCGGGCGGCGTCAGCTTCTGCACGAGCTCCCGTGCCTCCCGGGGGCTCAGACCCAGCTCCCTCATCGTCTCGAGACGCAGGGCGGCCCCGTCCCTCGCGGCGAGCGCCGGCCCGTCGGCCTCTCCGCCGTCCTTCGCCACTCGCACCAGCCGCGCCAGCACCCGACGCTCGCCCAGGCTGAGGCGCTCTCCCACGAGGTCGTAGTCGACCCACGCCTCGTACGAGAGGGGCGCCACCCGCTTCACCATCCCCGCGAGGACGGCCGCGTACTCCCGGATCTCGAGCTGGGCGTGGGGATCCACCCGGAGCGTGAGGAAGTGGAGGAGGTTGTGGAGGTCGATCTTCCAGTACCACTGGGTGTAGGTCGAGAGGGGGAGGTCGATGCGCGCGATCTCCCGGGCCACATCCTCCCCGATGAGCCAGGCGTAGCCCTCCCCGGCCATGGCGCGCAGCGCCTCCCACCGTCCCACGGCCTCCCGGTAGACCTCCTCCGGCGCCCCTCCCTCCCGACCCTGCCGGTTGGATCGGCTCTGGAGCGCGAAGTCCTCGCGCCGCGGCGTGTAGAAGAGGAGGGGGAGGAGGGAGTACCGGGCGCTGTATTCGTTCACGTTGGCGGTCCGGTGCCGGATCCACTGGCGCGCCACGAACATGGGCATCGCCACGTGGAACTTCAGCTCCACCATCTCGGAGGGTGTGGTGTGCCGG
>JASFUL010000330.1:0-6495 GCA_050050315.1 Gemmatimonadota bacterium | reverse complement strand
GAGGCCGGCGGCCCCATAGCGCCACGACGGCTCGCCCACTCGCATGGGCCAGACGCTCGTCGTGGCCTCGGCGAGGGGAATGGCGATCAGGAGGAAGGCGACCATGTAGGCGCCGAAAGAGAGAGGGCGGTTGAGGCGCATGCTGACTCCGTGGGACGACGGTGCGACGGCCGAGGCTCTCCGCGGGTCGGTGGGCCACCGGATTCCCGGTCACGAATGATACGGTCCGGAAAGGACGGAGGAAACCAGCTTCCCCCTCGTCAGTGGCCCCCGTGGGCCTCCCCCTCGTCCTCCTGCGGGCTGCCGAAGCGCTCCGGCAGCTCCGCGTAGGGCACCACCAGGGCCGGCGCCTCGACCACGCCCGCGGCGCGGAAGCGAAGTCGCACCATCACGGTGTCGCCGGCGCTCCACTCTCCCGCGATGCCCTCGAGCATGCCGTGGTGCCCACCGGGCCGGAGGCGGACCTCCCCTCCAGGCGGCAGCGCGATCTCGTCCACCGAACGCATGCGCACCAGGTCACCCTGCCGCTCCGTCGCGTGCAGCGACCCGTCCCCGACCCCCTCCGCTTCGAGCGCGACGAGGGCGTCCGCGAGCTCCCCCTGGTTGCGCACGGTCAGGTACAGAGCCGTCCGTTCGTTCGTGACCGGCTCGGCGACCACCAGGTCCTCGATCGTGAGCCCACCGACCCGGACCGACGGCGCGGGCGTCGGCGAAGCCGAGGAGGGGGCGTCGGGGGCTTCGCGAGTGTCCGGCGGGGCGTCGCAGCCGACCGTCGCTGCGACCGAGAGGACCGCGGCGAGGAACGGGGACGCCCGCTGTCGGAAGCGGGAGGACATGGGAGCTCCTCTGGAGCGGATCCCCGGCCGGATCGGCCGGGCGCGCCCGGAAGCTAGCCACGGGGGGCGAGCGAGGTAAGAGCCCCGGTCGAGGGGTCCGACCGCCCCTTCAGGCGAGCCCGCAGAGCGCGCCGATCCGGTCCAGCGCCCGGGCGACCTCCACGATCTCGTCGGCGGGTACCGGGGAGGGGGCGCCCCGGTCCGCTGCGCCGTGGAACGCGCCGATGAGCTCCCGGAGACCGGGGTAGGCGGGCTGCCGGCGGATCGTCCGACCGAGGAGGTTCCCCGCGGCGCCCGCGAGGCCGACACCTCCGAGGGCGAAAGGACGCGCGACCTTCCACCCGCGGCTCGTCCCACCGGGCTCGAACACGGCGTGTCCGTGGAATAGGTCCGCCCGACCCGACCCATCGCTCCCGATGGCCCTCCACTCGTTCACAGGCGGGCGGCCGCCCATGGACACCAGCAGGTGGATGCCCACCCCCTCGGCCTCCCCGGTCATGACGAGCTCCCCCGGCACGGTCCGCGAGGCGCGCCACTCCGCGCCCCCGAAGGACGCGGACAGAAACCGGCGCGCCAGGGAGAGGAAGTGGGGGAGGATCTCCAGCGCGATCCGGTCCTTCTCGTCCGCCGGCCGCCCCTCGGCCCCGGCCGACCGCGCCTCGCCCACGAGGTGGAGGAGCCGGCCGATGCGGTCCCGGCCGCGCAGGAGCCTCCCCACCCCCGGCTGGAAGGGAAACTGGTGAACGGCCCCGAGGAGGAGGCCACGGTCCCGGGCCGATCCCACCAGCCGCTCGGTCGCCTCCACGTCCGCCGCGAGCGGCTTCTCCACGAGGACGTGCCGGCCCCCGTCGAGGGCCCGCTCGACCAGCGATTCGTGGGTCCCCGACGGCGTGCATACGTGGACCACATCCGCTCCGGCCGGCACGTCGTCGAGATCGGGGACGGCCACGGCGTCTCCGGCCCGGGCCGCGAGATCGCGCGCCCTCTCGAGGTCGGGGTCGACGACCGCGACGACGCGCCCTCCGACCCGGGCGATCTCGTAGGCGTGCCAGCGGCCCATGAGCCCCGCCCCGACCACGACCGCGTCGAGGCTCACCCGGTGGCTCGCGGACACGGCGCTCAGGACGCCGGGGCGGCGCCCATGGCCAGCGAGGCGAGCTCCCGGACGTCGTCCGAATCCATGGACAGACGGCGCCCCGTGGCGGCCGAATGGTAGCAGGCCGCGATCACCTCGAGGACGTCCCGGCCGCACGCGCCGTCGGCCGGCGGGGCGCCGCCCGTCCGGAACGCCTCCAGGGTCTTCTCGAGGACGTAGCGGGTCGCGAACATCCCGGGATCCTTCGGGTTTCGGGCCAGCGCGGTCCGGTTCGCGCCCCGCTCCCGCCACGCCATCCCCGACACCCCGAACTCGACCCGCACGTGGGGCCGGGTCGAGCGGAAGAGCCCGGCGGTGAGGCGGGCACGTCCCCCGAAGGAGGCGCGCAGCGACGCCTCGGCCGTCTCGGCGCGCACCTCGAAGTACTGCGTCTCGCCCTTGCAGAGTCGGTTCTGGACCACGTTCGCGAGCCGTCCCTCGGAGAACTCGAGGGTCACCAGCGCCACCGCGTCGGTCTCTCCCTCCCGCACGCCGCAGGTGGACGTCCACGCCTGGACGGCCCTCGGCTTCTCCCCGAAGAGGGCCATGAGATAGTCCACGAGGTGCACGCCCGCCTCGTAGAGAGTCCGCTGGAGCATCCGGCCCCGCCACCCGGGCTCCTTCCAGGGGGGAAGGTCCATGAGCTGCCACACCTGGACGAACGCGAGCCGACCGGTCTCGCCCGAGTCCACCGCGTCGCGCACCGCGCGGAAGATGGGCATCTCGCGGAACTCGTGGTTGAGCGCGATCCGCCGGTCGGCCTCCTCGGCGGCGGCGATCAGGCGGTCCGCCTCCCGGACGCTCGAGACGAACGGCTTCTCGCAGATCAGGTGCGCGCCCGCTTCCAGGGCCCGGAGGCCGTAGTCGAGGTGCGTGTCGGGAGGCGTGGCCACGATGACCACGTCGGGAGACGCCTGCTCGAGCATGGCGTCGAAGTCCTCGAAGACGGGCACGTTCCACGAGGTCCGGGCGCGCTCGCGCATCTCGGCCGAGAGGTCGCACGCCCCGACCACGGTCGCCTCGGCGATGCCGGCCAGCGCGGGCAGGTGGAGCGTGTGGCCGGCGTTGCCGAGGCCGACGACGGCGATCGTGTGGGTCATGGTCGAGCGCTCCGGGGTGGGTTGCGAGGGATCATGGCGCCGGCGTGGCCGGCTGAAAAGGGCGTGGCTCCCGAATCCCGCGCCGGCCTCACCGGGGTCTCCTGCAGAGACCGACCAGCGCGCGGCCCATGGCCAGGCTGTGACCGCGGGCCACCATGCGACCCTCGAGCCCCAGCCACGCCCGTGCGAACCGGGCGATCAGGGGGGGCGTCCGGGGCGTGGCGAGGATCCCGGTGTAGGCCTCCCCCGAGCGAACGCGAGCGAAGAGATCACGGGGGATCTCCACGAGACCGGGGACGGCGTTCATCCGGCCCAGCCGCAGGACCTCGAACCCGGCCCCCCGCAGCTTGGCCCGGAGGTCGCGACGCTCGTACTTCCGGAAGTCGTGGTGCGGGTCGTCCGGCGTCTTCGGGAAGGTCTGGGCGTTCGTGCGCAGGAAGAGATGTCCGCCCGGCCGCAGGACGCGGTGCAGCTCTCCCAGGGCGGCGTGGTCCCCGCCCTCCAGGGGGAGGTGCTGCAGGACGTCGAGCGTGATCACCACGTCGGCGAAACCCGTCGGGAGGGGGAGGTCGAGGGCGCTTCCCACCATCACCTCACGCTCCCCCAGACCCACGGCGGCCCGGATCCCCTCCATGGCCACGTCCAGGCCCACCGTGGTCCACCCGGGATGGAGGTCCCGGAACCACGTCATCGTCTGGCCCGACCCGCACCCCACGTCCACCATCGTCCCCTCGTCCCCGAGGTCGGCGAGCTCGAGGACGCGCTCCGCCGTGTCCCGCATGGCCGCGTTCCACCAACCCGAGACCTCGAGCTCCCGCATGTGCCGGTAGTACTCCGGCGTGAAGATCTTCGGGCCACTCATGGCGCCGTCCCCCGTCCCTCGAGCAGGGGCGCGATCCAACGGAGGGGCGCCCTCGCCCCCGGCGTCGCGCGCGTCCATTCGTAGACCGGGCCGAGGCGCCGGCCCAGGGGCCCGAGCTCCTCCAGCTCGGTCGGGAGGAGCCTCGCCGCCTCGATCCGCACGTCCCGGAATCCCGCCGCCCGAAGCCCGCCGCGGAGCTCGCCCGAGCCGGCCGGGTCGTGGTGGTCGTAGCCTCGTCCGGTCCGCCAGCGAACGTACGGGTCGGCCCACGAGCGCGGCAGGAAACCGACGCCCCGGACCCCGACGTGCGGCTCCCGCAGCAGGGTGAAGCGGTTCACGGTGCGGAACCGGAGAAGCCCGCCCCCGCCGAGCACGCGGCGTGCCTCCCCGAACACGGCCGGCCGGTCGGCGCAGTGCTCGAGCATGCCGAGGGACAGAATGCGGCGGAACGAGCCGTCGGCGAAGGGGAGCCGCTCGGCGTTGCCGCAGACCAGGTGCGCGGGCACGCCCACCTCCTCCAGCCGGCGCCGGGCCACCACCAGCCAGCGGAGGGCGACGTCGAGGCCCACGACGGGGACGTGGGGACCGACGGCCGCCGCCAGGTCCGCGGTGCCGCACCCTTCGTCCAGCCACGGGCCGGGGGCCGGGTGCTCGTCTCGGCCGATGCGCTCCAGCCATTCGCGGGACCGGGCCTCGGCCCGCAGGACGTGCCGGACGAAACGTTCGGCACGGTCGGCGGGCGTCGAGGGGGTCAGCCGCCAGTACGCCCGAACGGCACCTTCGAAGTCCAGCCCCTCCGCGGCCTCCTCCACCTTCAGCGCCTTGGCCCGGTCGGCCTCGAGGCCGATCCACGGGTCCGGCTCCACCCTCAGGTCGGGGATCCCGGCGATCACGGGGTACGCGGCGCCGCAGCCCGTGCAGGCGAGCCCCTCGCCGCGATCGTCGAGGTCGTCGCGGCAGCGGGGACACACGAGCCGGACGGCGATCTGACGGCTCAAGGCTCCCCGTCCCCGGGCTCGCCCGGCCGCGCCGGGACCGGCTTCGAGGGGAGGGAGGATGGGTCCCGCGCCGCCCGACGACGCGGCCGCAGGACGTGCCGGGACCATCCCACGACCACGGCCAACCCGCTCAGGAAGTGGTAGAGGAGGTGGAAGGGGACGACGCGGAAGGCGAACATCCAGCCCCTCCGATCGGCGAACCACCGGTACACGGGAGCGTTCAGGACGACCACCGTCAGGAGGGTGGCGGCGGCCGCGGCCAGCCAACGGAGGTCGGCGGCGACCAGGCCGACGGCTCCGAACAGGAGCGCCACGCCCGCGAGCCCGGTCTTGATCTTCTCCAGGGGCGTGACGTTGAGCGTGCGCGTCTCCCGGCCCGGAGCGTCCCGCTCGAGCATCAGCGACGTCCACGGGATGGCCCGGTCCAGCAGGTCCGTGCGCACCATCCCCCCGAAGCTCCACCGCTTCAGGTGCTTTCCCTGGACCTCCGGGTGGATCTCGATCCGGTGGCCCGCGTCCCGCAGCCGGTATCCGAGCTCGATGTCCTCGATCTGCGGCCTGGGGAAGGCGTCGGCGTCGAAGCCGCCCACCCCGATGAAGGCCTCCGTCCGGACCGCGCCGCATCCCGCCCAGAACGTCTCGGCCTCGCCCGCACCGCGGAGGTGGACGTAGCGGTGCAGGAGGTTCCGGTACTGGGAGAGGAAGGAGGGGTGGGCCGGAGCGTCGTCGTAGGCCCCGAAGAGGGCGCTCAGCCCCGGGTCGCCCTCGAACGCCTCCACCACCCGGCTGAGCGTGTCCCGGTGGACCACCACGTCGGCGTCCACGAAGAGCAGCACGTCCCCCTTCGCGACCTCCGACCCGCGATTGCGCGCGTGCCCCGGCCCCCGCGGACCGCGCTCCACCCGGACGACGCGGTCGGCCCAGCGCCCCGCCACCGCAGGGCTGTCGTCGGTGCTTCCGTCATCCACGACCACCAGCTCCCACCGCTCCCGGGGCAGGTCCGAATCGGCGAGGGCGCCCAGCGACCGGGGCAGGATGTCGCGGCCGTTCAGCACGGGCACGATCACCGTCACGCGGAGGGGGTCGGCGGTCGGGGTCACGATCGCCCCCCCTGTCTCGCCATGGCCCGCACCCGACGTCCGGCCCGGCGGAGCCACAGGTAGCGACGGAAAGCGGCGCTCCCCCACCCGTCCAGAAGGCCCGGTCGCCGGAAGTAGACCATCTCGAGCCGGGGAAGCCGCCGGGGGTCCGGTGCCGGCCCCAGGGGTCGCAGCTCGGTCGTGACCGCCACGTCGTACAGGTCGCCGACCGCTTCCACGCACCGCTCGTCGTGGTGCCCGAAGGGGTACGCGAACGCTCGCGGGCGTCGCCCGGTCTCGGCCTCCATGCGGAGGGCGCATCCCTCCAGCTCGTCCCGGAGCGCGGCGTCCTCCCGCAGCGCGGTGAGGTCCGGATGGGTGCGCGTGTGGGCGCCCAGCTCGACCCCGTCCTCCTGGAGCCGGCCCAGGGCGTCCCACCCCAGGAGGTCCAGCTCCGGCACGAGCGCGTCGTCCGGGTGCCCCCA
>JASFUL010000329.1:0-6503 GCA_050050315.1 Gemmatimonadota bacterium | reverse complement strand
CTCGTGCATGCGGTCGAGACCGGTCCGGTCCAGCGCCCTCCGTCCCTCCCCCACGGCCCCCTTCCGCATGAACCGGTACGAGGGGTCGGCGCCCTCCCGCGGCGGGAGGCCGTGCTCGTGCTCGATCCGCTTCATCGACTGGAAGCTGGAACGCTCGACCGCGCGCTCGACCGCCGCGTCGTCCACGGGGAGCCCGAGGTCGTCGAGCAGCCGGCGGAGCTCGCCTCCCGTGTCCTCGTGGAGCTCCTCGTACCGGACCAGCCGGGAGCGGGCGGGCGCCCACGAGGTCACGTGCCGGCACCAGGCCGGAACGCCCCACCGCTCGCTCTCGACGAACGTGTCCAGGGGGGGCACCTCGTGGCTCCACCGTCCCTTCAGGTAGTCGTGGTAGGAGACCAGCACGTCCCGGGGGTCCCGGATCACGTAGACCACGCGGCCGCGGCGTCCGTCGAACTCCCGGTGCGTGGCCGTGATGCCGCCAACGCCCGGAAGCGTGGCGCTCCGTGGATCGTCCTCGGGTACGAGATCGTGGACGTTCCGGAAGGTCACCGTCCGCTCCTCTCCGTTCTCGGCGAGGAGCGCGTTGGCGATCAGGAACAGCAGCCAGTTCCGCCCCGACTTCGGGAACGACGCCACCACCACGTCCTCCCTGCGCGACCGGACGCGGATCAGGAGCCGCCTCCCCCTCCCGCGTAGAGCCCCGAGCGTCGACCTCATCGGTCGCCGCCCACGTAGCCCCGGACCTCGTCGTAGAGGTCGCCCCGGATGGCGGCCAGCGCCCGGTCGCGCTGGGCCGGAGCGAGAACCTCCTCGAACGTGCTGCTGGGCCGGATCCGCCGTCCGGATCCCTCCTTCCAGCGCTCTCCCTCGGCTGTCACCGAGCCGGCGACGGCCCCGTACCGCTCCATGATCGAGTCGTCGGGCTCCAGCCCCAGGCGACGGAGCACATCGTCGACCACGCGGCGGGGAGACGCGGTCAGCTCTTCGTACAGCACGACGACGTCGGGATGACCGGCCCGGAGGCGGGCGAGGGTGTGCTCGAGGTCACGGTTCCACCGGCGGATGCACTGTTCGAGCGAATAGCCCTCGCCCCACGCCCTGGAGGCGGCGTACAGCGAGGCGACCATGTCGGGGCCTCGGCGCACGATGTGGATGACCCGGACCTCCCCGCCCGGTACGGAGGGCTCGATCACGTCCAGCTGGCGCAGGTGCATCGGCGTCTTCTCCAGCCAGGTTTCGGCCCCCTGCTCGGCGGCGGCCGCATCCAGGAGGGCGATCACCCCCCGGGCCGCCTCCGAGGTCCGCCACGGAAGCCAGGAGCCCCGGGACGGAAGGGCTGCGAGCAACGTCCCGAACCGGGTCGGGTCCAGACCGTTCTCGAGCAGGAACGCCCCGGCCCGCTCCCGCAAGCCGGGACGGAGGAGGACGATGCTGCCCCGGAGCCGCCGGGAGAAGTAGCGGCTGAAGAGGTGGCTCTCCGTGAAGGACGCGACCCGTGGGTGCGCGGCCAACAGACTCTGGAGCAGTGTCGTCCCGGAGCGGGGAGCCCCGACCAGGAGGATCCGCTTCATGTCGCCGTCGCCCGGGCGCCGGAGGCCGCGGCGGCCACCCGATCGTAGAGGGCCGCCGTCTGGCGGCCCACCCGGCTCCACGGACTCGAGAGCGCGTGGCTCCGGGCCGCCGCACCCACCGCGTCGAGATCGACCCCGTCGAGTCGCTCGAGGGTGCGCCGGAGCCCCTCGGGATCGCCCGGCTCGTACAGGAGGCACGCCCCTTCCGGAAAGTCCCGCAGACAGCCCAGTCGGGGGGCGACGATGGCCCGTCCGGCGGTGGCCGCCGCCATGACCGCCGTGGACGCGAGCATGTGCTCGTACGGCAGGACGACCGCGTCCGCCGCGGCGAGCCAGGCCACCAGCTCGTCGTCCGGGAGGAAGCGGAAGTCGGTGGACACCCGGGGATCCCCCGCGGCCCGGGTCTCGATCCCGGCAGCGAAGGCGTCGGACGTGACGGGACCCAGGAGGACGAGCCGGTCCGTCTCCCTTCCGGCGTGGCCGAACGCGTCCAGCAGCCGCCCCAGGCCCTTGTAGGGACGGATCTGCCCGAAGAAGAGCAGGACCCGGAGCCCCGGCTCGAGGCCCAGTCGCTCCCGGGCCGCAGCCCGGGAGGGCGCGGGTGGGTACCATCCCTCGAGGTGTCCGTGGGGCACGACCGAGATCCTGGCCGGATCCACCCGGTAGGCCGCCGCGACCTGTCCCACCGTCGACGCGCAGTGGACCACCATGCGGTGCACCGCCCGGGCGAGGAGCGCCGACATGAACGACTCCCAGCGCCGGAACCTCCCCCCGTGGTTCGTGATGTTGTGGACCGTCCAGACGAACCCGATCCCCCTGCGTCGATAATGCCGGATCTGGCCGAGGAAGAGAAAGCCCCGGAGGAGGGCCGGGACGCGGCCCCGCACGAAGTAGCTGTGCTGCCACTGGATGTGGACCACGTCCGGACGGCCGTGCTCCCGGAGCGCGTCCCGGAGGGGAAGCCGTCCGCGCTCGTGGGCGAGGGCCGCGTCCACACCCGCTCCCCGCAGGGCCTCGAGGAGGAGCGTCTGGTAGGGATTCTGGGCGCCCACGAAGGGCGTGAGGACCAGGGCTTTCAACGGGACGGAGACGGGAGACGAGAGGCCTCCTCCAGGTCGCAGCGCAGCATCTCCCGGACCAGCCCGTCGAAGTCACGGGACGGGCTCCACCCCAGCAGACTGCGCGCCTTCGCCGCATCGCCCACCAGCACTTCGGTCTCGGCGGGCCGGAAGAAGCGTTCGTCCACCACCACGTAGTCGCGGTAGTCGAGTCCGACGTGACCGAACGCGGCCTCGCAGAACTCCCGCACCGACCGGGACTCGCCCGTGGCCACCACGAAGTCCTGGGGCTCGTCCTGCTGGAGCATGAGGTGCATGGCCCGCACGTAGTCGGCGGCGTGGCCCCAGTCCCGGCGCGCGTCGAGGTTCCCCAGGCGCAGCTCGTTCGCATCCCCCCGGTCGATCCGCGCCACCGTGCTCGTGATCTTCCGCGTCACGAACTCGTGGCCCCGCCGCGGGCTCTCGTGGTTGAACAGGATGCCGCTGCAGCAGAACATCCCGTAGGCCTCCCGGTAGTTCCGGGTGAGGTGGTACCCGGCCACCTTGCTGATCCCGTACGGGCTCCTGGGGTGGAAGCGGGTCTCCTCGTTCTGGGGCGACGCCCGGGCGCTCCCGAACATCTCGCTCGACCCCGCGAAGTAGAAGCGGCAGCGGGGGTTGAGCTCGCGCAGGGCCGCCAGGACGTAGTGCGTGCCGTTGATGTTGGTGTCCATGGTCGAGAAACCGTCGGCGAAGCTCTCGGCCACGAAGCTCTGGGCGGCCAGGTGGTAGCACTCGTCGAACTCGGTGCGCGCGAGGATGTGGAAGATGCTCGCGAAGCTGGCGAGGTCGCCGGGATGCAGCGTCACCCGGTCGAGGAGGTGGGCGATCCGTCCCACGCGCCGCTCCGAGTCCTCCAGGGCCACACGACGCACCATTCCGTGCACCTCGTAGCCCAGCTCCAGGAGGTGCTCCGCCAGGTAGCTGCCGTCCTGGCCGGTGATGCCCGTGATGAAGGCGCGCCGGGCCACGTCAGCCTCCCGCGGGGACGGGGTGATCCACGTACCATCGGTACGTGCGTCGGATGCCCGCCTCCAGCCCGATCCGCGCGCGCCACCCCAGGGCGTGGATCCGGCTCACGTCCAGGAGCTTCCGCGGCGCTCCGTCCGGCTTGTCCCGGTCGTACACGATGCGGCCGCCGTACCCGACCACGTCCCGCACCAGGCGCGCCAAGTCGTCGATCCGGATGTCCTCGCCCACGCCGACGTTCAGGATCTCCTCCCCGTCGTACCGTCGCATGAGGAAGAGACAGGCGTCGGCGAGGTCGTCGACGTGGAGGAACTCCCGGCGGGGCTCCCCCGTGCCCCACACCACGACCTCGTCCCGTCCCTCCTCCTTCGCCTCGTGGAACTTCCGGATCAGCGCGGGAAGCACGTGGCTCGTCTCGAGGTCGAAGTCGTCGCCCGGTCCGTAGAGGTTCGTGGGCATGACCCCGATGAAGCGGGCGCCGTGCTGGGCGCGGTACGAACGGCAGAGCTCGATGCCCGCGATCTTGGCGATCGCGTAGGCCCGGTTGGTGGGCTCCAGCGGCCCGGTCAGCAGGTACTCCTCCTTCATGGGCTGGGGTGCGTGCTTCGGATAGATGCAGGAGCTGCCCAGCAGGAGGAGCTTCTCCACGCCGGCCTCGTGGGAGGCGTGGATCACGTTCAGCTGGATGGCGAGGTTCTCACGGATGAAGTCGGCGGGGCTGCGCATGTTCGCGAGGATGCCCCCGACCTTCGCGGCGGCGACGAACACGTAGCGCGGACGGGCGTCCCGGATGAACGCCTCCACCGCGGGACGGTCGGTGAGATCGAGCTCCTCCCGGCGGCGGAGCACGAGGTCCTCGAAGCCCCCCGAGGCGAGGGCGCGGACCAGGGCGCTGCCGACGAGACCCCGGTGACCCGCCACGTAGATCCGGTCCGTCCTCTCCATGGATCAGAGGGTCGCGGCCCCCCGTGGAAGAACGGCGTGGCCCGCCTCCTTGAGGGTCCTCTCCTGGCGTGCGAGCTCGAGGTCGTGGTCGACCATCATGCGCACCAGCTCGTGGAAGGAGACCCGGGGGCTCCAGCCGAGCTTCTCGCGGGCCCGGGACGGGTCGCCCCGCAGGTGGTGGACCTCCGCCGGCCGGTAGTAGCGCGGGTCGATCTCGACGTGCCTTTCCGGGTCCAGATCCAGGTAGCCGAAGGCGGCGTCGACGAGCTCACGCACCGAGTACGACTCGCCGGTGGCCACCACGTAGTCGTCCGGCTCGTCCTGTTGGAGCATCCGCCACATGGCGTCGACGTAGTCGCCCGCGAACCCCCAGTCCCGGCGGGCATCCAGGTTGCCCAGGTAGACCTTGTCCTGGATCCCCAGCTTCGCCCGGGCGGCCGCCCGGGTCACCTTTCGCGTGACGAAGGTCTCGCCCCGCCGCGGTGACTCGTGGTTGAAGAGGATCCCGTTGCAGATGAAGAGGCCGTAGGACTCCCGGAAGTTCACCGCGTACCAGTGGGCTGCCACCTTGCTCACGGCGTACGGACTCCGGGGATGGAAGGGCGTCTCCTCGTCCTGGGGAGGGGGGGTCGCCCCGTACATCTCGGAGGAGCCCGCGTTGTAGAAGCGGACCTCCTTCTCCGTCCTCTCGGCGTAGTCCCGCACGGCCTCGAGCAGGCGCAGCGTGCCCACGGCCACGACGTCGGCCGTGTAGATGGGCTCGTCGAACGAGACCTTCACGTGCGACTGCGCCCCGAGGTGGTAGATCTCGTCGGGCTCCACCCGTTCCACGATCCGGCGGAGGACCGCGCCGTCGGCGAGGTCCCCGTAGTGCAGGAACATCCGCGCCCCGGGCTCGTGGGGGTCCTGGTACAGGTGGTCGATCCTGTCGGTCGTGAAGACCGAGGCGCGCCGGACGACGCCGTGGACCTCGTATCCCTTGGACAGCAGGAGCTCCGCGAGGTACGAGCCGTCCTGGCCGGTGATTCCCGTCAGCAGGGCCCTGCGCGATCCGTGTAGGCTCATCGGCCTCGGCCTGAGGTGGGTGTCGGACCCCACGGAGCGGGCGCCATCGAGCCGGGACCGGCGGAGCCGGGAGGCCCGGAAGGGGGCGCGGGCGCTCGCTGCCCGGGGAGAAAGTCAACATGGTCAGGACCGAGATCCGGAGCAAGGCGCCCCGGGGACCGTCGGGGAGACCTCTCCCACCAGCGCCTCCAGGTGCTCCGCGTAGCGCGCCGCCAGCGCCCGGCGCGGATAGTGGTCGGCGACCCAGCGCCGTCCCCTCGCTCCCATGCGCGCCCGCTCGTCGGCGCCTCGCGCCCGGAGGTCCCGCACGGCCCGCACGAGCATGCCCGGGTCCTCGGGCTCCACCACCAGGCCGGCCCCGGACGCGTCGATGATCCGCGCGGCGTCGCCCCGCACGCCCCCGACGACGGGGCGACCGTAGGCCAGGATCTCGAACAGCTTCGACGGCAGCGCGCGGGAGATGGTCGGGAAGTCCCCGAGAGGTACGAGCAGGACGTCGCAGAGGCCGTAGAACTCGGGCACCTTCCCGCGGTCGACGGTGGGCAGGAGCCGCACCGTGGGGGGAAGCGGCTCGAGGGCTTCCTGGAGCCGCGGCTTCTCGTTCCCGTCCCCCACGAAGAGGACGTGCACGCCCTCCCGGGCCAGCTCCCGGACGGCGGGGGCGAGGCTGTGGAGCTGCTGGCCGACGCCGTGGGTCCCCAGGTATCCCACCACGAAGGCGGAGTCCGGAACGCCCCAACGCCGCCGTGACGCTCGACGTTCGGGCCCGGACGGGGGAGACGCCTCCGCCACGACGGCACCGCTGGGGACGCTCCGCACCTTCCCCGGATCCACGCCCTTCCGCACGACGTCCGAG
>JASFUL010000328.1:0-6506 GCA_050050315.1 Gemmatimonadota bacterium | reverse complement strand
GGATCCTCGAGTGGTTCGGCCACTACCTGAAGGGTGAGCCCGCGCCGGCGTGGATCACGGACGGGATCCCCCTCGACCGGCTCGAGGACGAGAAACGCCGGTCGGCGGCGGGAGGCGCACCGTGAGGTTCGCCTGGTTCGACATCGCGGCCTTCGTGGCGTTCCTCGCCACGGTCATCGGCATCTCGCTGTACGCCTCCCGCAGGGAGGAGGGCGACGAGGACTACTTTCTGGCGGGGCGGCGGCTGTCGTGGTGGCTCATCGGCTTCTCGCTCATCGCGTCCAACATCTCCACCGAGCACTTCGTGGGCATGGCCGGTCGCGGCTACGAGCTCGGCCTCGCCATCGCGAGCTACGAGTGGATGGCGGCGGTGACGCTCGTCATCGTCGCCTTCTTCTTCCTCCCCCACTTCCTGCGCGTGGGCATCTACACGATGCCCGAGTACCTGGAGCACCGGTACGACATCCGGTCGCGGACGATCATGGCCACGTTCATGATGCTGGCCTACGTCTTCGTGGCCCTCGCCACCGTCCTCTACTCGGGCGCCCTCGCGCTCGAGGCCATCTTCGGCATCGACACGCTGCTGGGGATCTGGCTGATCGGCATCCTGGCCGGCCTCTACACGGTGTACGGGGGGCTGACGGCCGTCGTGTGGAGCGACCTGTTGCAGGGGGTGGCGCTGCTGCTGGGTGGCATCCTGGTCACGGTCCTGGGCTTCCGGGCCGTGGGAGGCGTGGGGGCGTTCGTCGAGCTGGGAGGGGACAAGCTCCA
Source organism: Gemmatimonadota bacterium (assembly GCA_050050315.1). Classification (GTDB taxonomy): domain Bacteria; phylum Gemmatimonadota; class Gemmatimonadetes; order Longimicrobiales; family Gaopeijiaceae; genus JASFUL01. Next base: position 5,735 of record JASFUL010000328.1, on the reverse strand, counting down.
CACGGTGCTGCCGTGGAATCACCCGGAGATGCCCTGGGTGGCCGTCTTCATCGGCGGGCTCTGGATCCCCAACCTCTTCTACTGGGGCCTGAACCAGTTCATCACCCAGCGGACGCTGGGCGCCCGCAGCCTGCGGGAGGGCCAGCGGGGCATCGTGCTCGCCGCCGGCCTCAAGCTGCTGATCCCGTTCATCATCGTCTTCCCCGGCATCATGGCGGCCGAGCTCTACGGCGGCACCATCGCCAACCCGGACCAGGCCTATCCCGTGATGATCCGGGAGATCCTGCCCGTGGGCCTCACGGGCCTCATGTTCGCCGCGCTCTTCGGGGCCGTCATGAGCAGCCTGGACTCGATGCTGAACTCGGCGGCGACGATCTTCACGATGGACATCTACCAGCGCCACGTCCGCCACGGCGAGGCGACGTCCCGCCACCTCATGCGGGTCGGCCGGATCGCCACGGCGACGCTGGTCGTCGTCGGCTGCCTGTGGGCGCCCGTGGTGGCCCGGGCCGGCAGCGTCTTCGAGTACATCCAGATGTTCTGGGGCTTCATCTCGCCCGGAATCGTGACGGTCTTCCTCTTCGGCCTGTTCTCGAAGCGGACGCCGTCGATCGCCGCGGACGGGGCGCTGATCCTGGGGATCCCCGTCTACGGCCTGTTGCTGTGGACCCTCCCCGACGTGGCGTTCCTGCACCACATGGCGATCACCTTCCTGGTGCTGGCCGCGTTCATGGCGGTCGTCCGGGCCGTGCGGCCCCTGGAAGTGCCCGTGGTGCTGCGCGCGTCGTCCACGCTGGAGCTCGAGGAGAGCCGCGGCGCGAAGGTGGCGGGCGCGCTCGTGGTGCTCGCGACGGTCGCGCTGTACGTGGCGTTCTGGTGAGCGGCGCGCCCCTCACCTCTCGGATCCCCCGCTGCCTACATCGTCGGGAGAGCGAAGCGGCGCAGGATCTCGAGCATCATCGCCGTGCCGCGGCGGATGTTCTCGACCGAGATGCGCTCGTCGTTGCCGTGGACGCCCCCTTCGTCTTCCTGCGGGATCACGAACGGGGAGTAGCCGTAGGCGTCGATCCCGAGGTCGCGCATGAAGTGGCTGTCGGTGAACCCGGTGCTCACGGCGGGGATGATGGCAGCGTCGGGGAACTCCTCGCTCGTCACGTCGACGAGCGTGCGGTAGAGGTCGGTCTCGGTGCTCGACACGGCCGGGGTGAACTGCATGATCCTCTCGATCTCGATCCCGGGGTCGTTGAGGACGGTTCGGAGCTCGGCCAGGAGCGCCTCCGGGTCCTGGTCGGGGAGCATGCGGCAGTCGATCTGCGCCTGGGCGGTGGGTGGGACGACGTTGATCTTGTCGGACCCGTCGAGCATGGTGATCGAGCAGGTGTTCCGCGTGAGCGCGGCCATCGAGCGGTGGTCGATCTGGAGCTCGCGGAGGACGTCGGGGTCCTCGACGGCCTCGGCGATGTTCGCGAAGCGCGGGCCCCACTCCGCTCCGACCGTGGGCGCGAGCCCCTTGAAGAACGCGTCCACGGCGGGGACGATGTGCGGGGCGAAGCGGTACGTCTGGAGCCGGTGGAGCCCCCGGATGAGCCGGTTGACGGCCGACTCGACGGGCGGCGTGGAGCCGTGTCCCGGCGTCCCGTGCGCGGTGAGCTCGAGCCAGATCGGCACCTTCTGGGTCACCTCGATCCCGAACCCGATCTCGCCGTCGGTCTCGAGGCCGTCGCCGCCTTCGTTGAGCAACACGCCCACGTCCTCGAACAGCTCCGGCCGGTTCTCGACCAGCCAGCCGGCGCCGTGGAATCCACCCGCCTCCTCGTCGGCCGTCGCCATGAACACGATGTCGCGGTCGAGCGCCGCGCCCGAGCGGTGGAGCCCGAGGAACGCCTCGAGCTGGACGATCCCGAGCGTCTTCGTGTCGAGCGCGCCGCGGCCGGCGATCATCCCGTCCGAGACCTCCGCCGCCAGGGGATCGGTGTCCCAGTACTCCGGGTCGGCGGGGACGACGTCCATGTGGTGGAGGAGGACGAGCGCAGGCCGGTCCCCACCCTCGAGCCGCGCCCAGACGTTCCCCCGGCCCGGGGCCGAGGAGGCGCTGTCCCACGGGATGCCCTCCTCTTCGAAGATGCGCGCGAAGAACTCCACCCCGCGCACCTCGTTGCCGGGTGGGTTGGTGGTATCGATGCGCAGGTACTCGACGGTGCGCTCGACGGCCTCGTCCTGGAGACGGGCGAGGTCGGCCTCCTGCGCGGCGGCGGGCGTCGCGAGGCCGGCGGCCCACGCGGTGCCCAGGGCGGCGGCGAGCAGGATGGACGGGACGGGCGACGGACGGTCGGGCGGTGCGTGCATCGGGGCCAGCTCCGGGCGTCGGCGGATGAGGTCTCGGGACCCTCGCAGTCTAGAGCCCCCGAGGTTCCGTGTCAGCCTCAGTCCCTCCGCCGGAGCTCGAAGATCCGGGTCTCGTAGGGGGCCAGCCCCCCGAGGGGGGTCCAGCCGACGATGCGGCCGTCCCCGTCCACCTCGACCGCGTACGGCCCCTGCGCCCCACCGAGGAGGGGCTCGACCTCCCAGCTCCCGGCGGGGAGGGCGCCCGGCGCGGACGTCACCTCCACCTCGCCGAGGGCCTGGTCGCCGAGGTTCACGAGCACCAGGGCCGTGTCCTCCTCGTCTCGACGGAGGAAGGCCAGCCCGGCGTCGCCCCCGGTCTCGAGGACGGCGAAGTCGCCCGCGGTGAGGGCGGGGTGCGACTTCCGGAGGTGGATGAGCCGCCGGTAGTGGTTCAGGAGCGAGCCCGGGTCGCCCTCCATGGCCGCGACGTTGGCCGTCATCGAGTCGGCGGGCAGCGGCTCCCACGGCGTGGTCGAGGTGAAGCCGGCCGCCGGCCCCCGCTCCCACTGCATGGGAGTACGCAGGCGGGGATCGCCGTCGGACTTCGAGCCGGTCATCCCGATCTCCTCGCCGTAGTAGACGAAGGGGATGCCCGGCAGGGTCAGGAGCGCGCCGGCCGCGGCCCGGGCCCGCCCGACGTCGCCTCCGATGTCGGTCATCGTGCGGGTCTGGTCGTGGTTCCGGATGAGCGTGGCCCAACGCCCGTCCGGGATCTCCCGCTGGATGCGCTCCATCACGGCGACGAGCCCCTGCTTCCGGCCCTGGCGCACGGCGGTGACGATGCTGTCGCCGAGCTCGAACACGAAGTAGCTGTCGAGCTGATCCGGGTAGTAGGCCAGCGTGCCGCTCAGGTCGTCGTAGACCTCTCCCACCGTGAAGACCGCGGGGTCGATGGCGTCGAGCGTGGCCGCGTACTCCCGGAGCCACGGGTGGTTCTGGGGCGCGTTCCGCCACTGGCCGCCGTCCTCGAAGAAGTGCCCCACCGCGTCCAGCCGGAAGCCGTCCACCCCCATCTCCTCCAACCAGAAGCGGGCGATCCGCGCCGCCTCGACCTTCACCCCGGGGGACGCGAGGTTCAGGTCCGGCATGCCGCTCCAGAACAGCCCGTAGTAGTACTCCTCCCGGTGGGGGTTGCGGTGCCAGGTGGGCGCCTCCCAGCCCGGCATGCTGCGTTCGGTGGGCGACCAGAGGTACCAGTCACGGTACGGGGAGTCGGGGTCGAGGAGGGCGTCCTTGAAGAACGGGTGCTCCGACGACGTGTGGTTCAGGACGAGGTCGAAGAGGATCCGGATCCCCCGTCGGTGCGCCTCGGCGATCAGATCCGCGAAGTCCTCCTCCGTCCCGTAGTCCCGGTTCACGGCGTAGTAGTTGGTCACGTCGTAGCCGTGGTAGCTCGGCGACTGGGCGACGGGCATGAGCCAGATGCAGCCCGCGCCCAGGTCGTCCCGGGTCTCCGGATCGCCGTCGTTCACGTAGTCGAGCTTGTGGATGAGCCCGCGCAGGTCACCGACCCCGTCGCCGTCGCTGTCGAAGAACGAGCGGACGAAGACCTCGTAGCAGACCTCCCCGCGCCACGCGTCGAAGGCCGCGCGGCTCTGCCCCGCCAGGGAATCGTCCGGCCACCCGAGAACCAGGATCGAGGCGGAGAGCCAGGCGAGGAACGAGGGGAGCGATCGACGGACTGGAATGCGAGGCATCGGACATCACCCGGGTCGGAAGTGGAGGCCTGGATCCATCAGGTACGTTGCGCATCTCCACCGCGCAATCGATCATGCGCCTTCCGGCCGGTCCACCCCGGCGCCGTCCCGAACGAGGATGCCGCGGATGCAGCACAGACCCCCTCCCACCCGCCTCCGGGCCCTGCTGGCCCTCGTGGCCCTGGGGCTGCTGGCGGTGGCGGAGGGTCGCGCCCAGAGCGTCGCCGACGCGACCGGAACGCCCCGCCGCGCCCGGGTCGACGCCGACGGCGTCGTGCGCTGGACGGACACGGGCGAGGAGGTGGCGCTCTTCGGCGCCAACTACGCCCTGCCGTCGTCGGGCGACTTCCGGGCCGCGGGCCGGGTGACGGACGATCGCAAGCGCCTGATCGACGAGGACCTCGCCCACTTCACGCGCATGGGGTGGGACGGCCTCAGGGTCGCCTTCTGGGGGGACTGGCAGAACGCGGACCTTCGAGGCAACCTCATCGAGAACGAGCACCTCGACCTGCTCGACTATCTGGTCGCGCGCGCTCGCGAGCGCGACATCTACATCCTCTTCAATCCGATCCACACCTACCACGCGGGCTGGCCCGACGCGATGGGCGACAGCTTCCCGGGCTTCGCCGCCCACATCGCCAAGGACCGCCTCGGCACCGACTCGACCGCCATCGCCGCCCAGGTCAACTACCTGCGCCAGATCCTCGGGCACGTGAACCCGTACACGGGGGTGTCGCTCGCCGAGGAGCCGGCCATCCTCTTCATCGAGATGATCAACGAGCCCGTCCACCACCCGGAGGACCTCGAGGGCTCGGTGCGCTACGTCGACGCGCTGGTGGAGGCCGTGCGTGACGCAGGGAGCGAGGCGATCCTCTTCCACAACGTGAGCCAGGACTTCCGGATCGCCGGGGCGGTCCGCCGCTCCAGGGCCCAGGGCGCGAGCTTCGGCTGGTACCCCACGGGGCTGAACTCGGGACACGAGCTCCGGGGCAACCACCTGCGGGCGGTGGACGAGTATCCCCCGCTGGGGCTCCCGGAGCTGGAGGGGATGCCGAAGGTGGTGTACGAGTTCGACTCGGCGGACCAGCGGACGGGCGCCATGTACCCGGCCATGGCCCGGGCGTGGAGGGCCGGCGGCGTCCAGTTCGCCGCCATGTTCGCCTACGACATGCTCCGCACCGCCTCCCGCAACCTCGGGTGGCAGACCCACTACCTGAACCTCGTGTACACGCCCCGCAAGGCGATGAGCGCGGTCGTCGCGGCCGAGGCGATGCGGCGCCTGCCCCGAGGCGTGGCCGCCGGCCCGTACCCGGACAACCGGACCTTCGGGCCGTTCCGGGTGAGCTACGAGGAGGACCTCGGGGAGATGGCCACTCCGGACGCCTTCCTCCACGCCGGGACCACGGACACCGAGCCGCCGGCTCCCGAGCGGCTGACGCGCGTCGCCGGGTACGGGTCGTCTCCCGTGGTGACGTACGAAGGGGAGGGCGTGTACTTCCTGGACCGGGTGCGCGAGAGCGTCTGGCGCCTCGAGGTGTACCCCGACGCCGTGCCGGTCGGTGACCCGTTCGAGCGGCCACGGCTGGACCGCGTGGTGACCCGGGCCATCCACCGGGCGTGGCCGATGCGGATCGACCTCCCCGACCTGGGTCC
>JASFUL010000327.1:0-6508 GCA_050050315.1 Gemmatimonadota bacterium | reverse complement strand
CTGGACCCGGTCGCCCACGTCGAACGGCCGCCGCCACAGGATGAAGAGCCATCCGGCCACGTTCGCCACGAGGTCCCGGAGGGCGATCGCGAGGCCCGCCGTCAGGAGTCCGAGGAAGGTCCCGAGGGAGGCCAGGTTCCCGTCCGTCCAGATCACCACGATCAGGAGGGCGACGACGATGAAGGCGCCGTACGCCGTGCCCTTCGCCCACCGATAGCGCAGACGGACGTCCTCGACGTGCCGGTCCAGCACCTTGAGGAGGAGCCGGCGGAGGAGGACGATCACCAGCAGGACCGCCGCCGACAGGGCGAGGTCGAACCAGACGTCGCCCCGCCCGAGGAGGTCGGTCCAGAACCTCCCGAAGCTGGTGGCTACCGTGTCGGCGGCCTCGCTGACCTGGGTGGTGGGGGTCTGGAGAATCATCCTGTCGTTCCGCGTCCGCCCGCTCGCTCCGTCCGGCCCCGGCCGTCACACGGGACCGGGCCACGCCCGAATGGTACGGACCCGATCCACGCCGGTACAGCCCGGGGTCCGTCGCCTCGCCACCTTCGACCGACATCCCTCCCCCGGGCCTCCCGGGGAGTCACGCGGTCACTCGGTCGCGGGCGTCCGCCGCCGGACCCGCCCCACCACGTTGATCAGCATCACGGCGCTGAGGATGACCGCCGCCGCGAGGAGGATCCCCGGGCCCAGGGGCTCGCCCGCCAGCGCCCAACCGAGGAAGAGGGCGACGACCGGATTCACGTACGCGTACGTCGACACCCTGGCCGGACTGACGACCCTGAGGAGCCAGATGTAGCACGAGAACGCCACCAGGGAGCCGAACACGACGAGGTAGGCGAGGGCCAGGGCCGAACGGAGCGTGACCGCACCCGCGTCGAACCCCGCGAGCTCTCCGCGCGCCACGCCCGTCCCAAGCAGGAGGGCGCCTCCGGCCACCATCTGCATGGCGGTGCCCAGTCGGGGCGAGGGCGGGAGGGGAGCACGACGGCTGTAGATCGATCCGGTGGCCCACGCGAGCGAACCTCCCAGCACGGCGAGCCCACCGACGAGCGCCGCCGGAGAACCCCCTCCGAAGCCCTCGCCGCTGACCAGCAGCCCGACGCCCGCGAGGCCCCACAAGACCCCCACGATCACGAGGGCCGTGGGCCGCTCGCCTCCCGAAACCCAGTCGATCAGGACCATGAACAGCGGGACGGTCGCGATGAGGAGGGCGGTCAGGCCCGACGGGACGAACTGCTCGGCCCACACGACGGCCCCGTTCCCACCCAGCAGGAGGAGGCCTCCGACGACGACCGCCGAGCGCCACTCGGCCCGGCCCGGAGGGGCCGCCCCGCGGACCCGACGGGTCCAGAGATAGAGCACCCCGCCGGCCACGAGGAAGCGCACCCCGGCCATGGCGAACGGGGGCAGCGTCTCGATCGCGAATCGGATGGCCAGGTACGTCGAGCCCCAGATGACGTACACGGCCGCGAACGCGGAGGCGACCTTCCAGGCCGGGGCCTCCACGGCCGAGACGTAGGGAGGACGGCGCTCCCGCGCTCCCGAGGGGGGGCTCGACGTGGCGCCTTCGGACCCGGATTCCAGGGTGCCCGGACGTCCCGTGCGCCGGGGCCGACCGGCTACCGCGGGACGCCCATGGCTTCGTGGCAGCCGGCGCACGTCGTGATCAGCTCGCCGTACACCTCGGCCCGGGCGAAGCGGTCACTCGTCTCCAGGGCACGCTCCCCCAGCTCGTGGATCCTCCGGGCCCGCTCGGGGACGGACCGGTCGCCCTCGAGGTTCTCGAAGAAGCGCAGGGGGTCCTCGGTCAGGACTCTCGCGCCCCGATCCCAGTGCGTCGCGTCCGCCGCCACGAGCCCTTCCCACAGTCGACTGGAGGCCCAGATGTGCCGCAGCATGTGGGTCTCCAGGCGGGATCCCACGGGGATCGGCGACACGTCGCCGTAGACCGGTCCCCCCTGGTTCTCCTCGTGGCAATCTCCGCACTCGGCCGCCAGCCGTGTCACCGCCATGGCCGCATCCTCGACGGTCGCCGCGTCCACGACCCGGCCGGCCAGCTCCCGCATGCGCTCCGTGCGGTCGGGATCACCCATCATGGGCTCGGCCTCGATCTGCTCTCCGAGCCAGCGCGCGGGCATGCGCACCCCTTCGAGGTCTCCGACGACGAGGCGGTCGGGGATGCTGCCCATCCGCCAGAACGTGGCGAACATGTGGCGTCGCACCTCCTCCCGGTCCGGTGGGCTGGATGCGCAGCCCAGGGCCAGGAGCGCGACGAGCACCGCCCCGGGGCTCCAGCGGAGGAGGCGCCCCGCGAGGTCGCGTGATGACATCGATCGCTCCGGATGAGGGGGTTCTTCCCTTACCGGTAGGCGGTCCGGGTCCATATGGCAAGCGCCGGCCGACCCCCCGTGGGCCGTCAGGATCCCCGGTACTGGAGGGCCTCGGCCACGTGCGCTTCGGCGACCCCGGCCGCCCCCGCCAGATCCGCCACCGTCCGGGCCACCCGCATCACCCGGTGAAAGCCCCGGACCGAGAGATCGAGGCGCTCCGTCGCCCGGATCAGGAGCTTCCGGGATCCGGGTGAGAGTCCGCACAGGCGCCGGGTGTGCGCGGCCCCCATCTGGGCGTTGCAGTGCACCCCCGGCAGCCCCGCGAGGCGCTTCTCCTGGCGTACCCGGGCCGCCACGACCCGGGCCCGGGCCTCCCGGGTGGAAGGGCCGTCGGGAGCCCCGTGGAGATGGGAGGGATCCACCGCCGCCACAGCCACCCTCAGATCGATCCGGTCGAGGAGGGGACCCGAGATCCGTCCTCGATAGCGGCGCACGTGGGCGGGGTCGCACGTGCATCGGCCCGTGCCGTCTCCGTGGTGCCCGCAGGGGCACGGGTTCATGGCCGCCACCAGGACGAAGCGCGCCGGATAGCGCAGCGAGGCGCGCGCCCGGACGAGGGTGACGCTCCCGTCCTCCATGGGTTGGCGGAGCACCTCGAGGACGTGCCGCCGGAACTCCGGTAGCTCGTCGAGGAAGAGGACGCCGTGGTGGGCGAGGCTCACCTCCCCGGGACGTGGGGGCGTCCCGCCGCCGGCCAGACCCGCGTCGCTGACCGTGTGGTGGGGCGCCCGGAACGGCCGCGTACCCACCAGCGCCTCACCGGCGGGGAGCCGGCCGGCGACCGAGTGGACGCCCGTGACCTCGAGCGCCTCCTCCAGCGTCAGCGGTGGCAGGATCCCCGGCAGGCGGCGGGCCAGCATGGTCTTTCCGGCACCCGGAGGTCCCACCAGCAGGAGGTTGTGACCCCCGGCCGCCGCCACCTCGAGCGCCCGCTTGGCCTGCAGCTGACCCCGGACGTCGGCGAGGTCCGGCCCCGAAGGGCCGCCGGTCCCGAGGATGCGCCTCGTGTCCACCCGGACGGGCGCCAGCGGCGCTTCCCCGCCGAGGTGGCTCAGGACCTCCTCGAGGTTGCCGGCGCCGAGCACGTCGATTCCCTCCACCACGGCGGCCTCCGGCCCGTTCTCCCGGGGCAGCACGAGGGTTCCCACCCCCGCCTCGCGGCACGCCGCGGCCACCGCCACGCATCCGCGAACGGGGCGCAGCGAGCCATCCAGGCCGAGCTCGCCCATGTACGCCCCCCCGTCCAGCCGCTCCGGCGCCAAGCCTCCCGTCCCGGCCGCCAGCCCCAGCGCGATGGGCAGATCGAAGGCGCTACCCGCCTTCCGGACGTCCGCCGGGGCCAGGTTGACGGTGATCCTCCGTGGGGGCAGCGCCAACCCCACGTGCTGGAGGGCCGCCGCCACCCGCTCCCTTCCCTCCCGGACCGCCCCCTGCGGGAGCCCTACGACCGAGAACGACGGCAGCCCGGTGGAAACGTTGACCTCGACCCGGACGAGGTACGCGTCCACGCCCCGCACGGCGGCCGACAGGAGCTGGGCGAGCATGCTCGACGGTGGGGGAGCGGTCCGGGCCGCTCCATGCCGGAACGGGTCTGACACCCCCACGACGACCCCCGGGGGCTCGCCCGGCCGGAGCCGATCGTGCATTGTACCCACACGGGGACGACGCCGTCCCCGACCGACGCGGCTCCCCCCACCGCGACGGTGACGGGCCCGGAGCCGGTCCCGAGCCGGCCGGCCCCTCCCCGAGACCGCTCCCCGGAGAACGACATGGCCCTCGATCCCAGGTACGCGCAGCGGGTGGCCCCCAGGCTGCGCGTGATCGCCAACGGCGACGAGGAAGTGAACGCCTACCGCTCCGTCATCGCGTCGGCGGTGGCGACGACCCGGACCATGGTCGAGCGGTTCGATCCGGTTTCGGGGCTCGAGCGGGCCGCCCGGAGGGACGAGCCGGCGGCGGCGACGGAGATGCGAATGCTCGGCAGGCCCCCGAGCCATCCGGACGACTACCTCGACCGGCGCACCCGGATCAACTGCTTCGTCGAGGTGGCCGACCCCGACGCGAGGATCCCCGCGGTTCTCGCGGACGCGCCCCGCCAGGGCAACCTCTTCGTCGCCTCGCTGACCCGACGCCAGGTCGAGCTCCTGGCCGCGGACGAGAGCGCCGCCAGCGTCACGTACGTCGAGCCCGGCGTACCCCTCTCCCATCCCCGGCCCCGGATCGTCGCGAGGCGCGTGGGCAAGCCCCCCGGGCGGGTCTCCGAGGCGGCGGCGACCCCGGGGGGCCCGGAGACCCCGGACGGCGACGGGAGGGTCCTGATCGGCCTCGTGGACGTGGGCGGCTTCGACTTCGCCCACCCGGATTTCCTGGTCCGCGACGAGGCCGGCGGGGCGCGGGAGCCCGCGGGGACGCGGTTCCACAGCATCTGGGACCAGGGCTGGACCGGCGACGCCGACCCCGACGCGCCCTTCGGCGTCGGTCGGCTCCTCACCCGCGAGCGCATGGACGAGGCCATCCAGGGCGCCCGGACCTTCGGCGTGTCCGCGAGCGACATCCTCCCCCAGTCGGTCCAGGAAGTGGGGTCGCATGCCACCCACGTGGCGAGCATCGCCGCCGGCAACCGCGGCGTGTGCCCCGACGCCGTCATCGCGGGGGTGTCCATCGCCCTGACCGAGTCCGACCGGGACCGCCACCTCACCTTCAACGACTCCACCCGCCTGGCCCAGGCGGTCCGGCACCTCTTCGACCTGGGGGAGCGCGTGGGGCTCCCGACCGTCGTCAACGTCAGCCTGGGGACGAACGGCCACGCCCACGACGGCACGAGCCCGATCTCGCGCTGGATCGACCACCTGCTCATGAAGCCCGGTCGCTGCGTCTGTGTCGCCGTGGGCAACGCGGGACAGGAGGCTCCCCGCTTCGAGGGCGACCTCGGCTACCTGACCGGGAGGATCCACGCCAGCGGCCGCGTCCCCTCGCGGGGCCTCGAGGTGGACCTGGAGTGGCAGGTGGTCGGGAACGGCATCGTCGACGTCTCGGAGAACGAGCTCGAGATCTGGTACGAGGCCGGGGACGAGTTCTCGGTCCGGGTCCGCTCGCCCTCGGGCGTGTGGTGCGATCCGGTGGGGCCCGGCGAGTTCTACGAGAACCTGCGGCTGCCCAGCGAGACCTTCCTGAGCGTGTACAACGAGCCCTTCCACCCGGCCAACGGTGCCAACCGCATCTCGATCTTCCTCAGCCCCCGGCTCAAGGACCGGGTCGTCGGGATCGAGTCGGGCGTGTGGACGGTCCGGCTCCGGGGCATCGAGGTCCGGGACGGCCGCTTCGACGCGTGGATCGAGCGGGACGACCCGCGGCCGCTGGGCCGCCTGGGCGAGTCCCGGGCCTGGCTCTTCCCCAGCTTCTTCTCGAAGCGCTCGAACGTCGACCGGGCGTCGGTCAGCTCGCTGGCGTGCGGCCGCCACGTCATCGCGGTGGGCAACTGCGACCCCGCCTCCGACCGGGTGCACGCCTCGTCGAGCCAAGGCCCGACCCGCGACGGGCGGTACAAGCCCGACATCGCGGCGCCGGGGACGGACATCCCCGCCGCCAGGGGCTTCGCCGGCCGGGACGAGGACCAGCTCTGGGTCTCCATGACCGGCACCAGCATGGCGAGCCCCTACGTCGCCGGGATCGCCGCGCGCATGCTGACCCGGGAGCCGCGCCTCACGTCGAGCCAGATCATGGGCATCATGCGGCGGACGGCGCAGCCCCTTCCCGGCTCGGACTACGCCTGGAAGGACGACGCCGGCTTCGGGGTCATCCGCCCGGACGCCTGCCTCGAGCACGCGGGCACCCCCTTCCGGGCCCGGGACCTGGGAGTCCACGGCGGAGGGGGGACGGGCCCATGAGGATCCAGCTGGTCCACGCCGGCGACGGCGACTGCCTCCTGCTCTCGGCCGATCCCTCCCGGGACGACGACGATCCGGTCCACGTCCTCGTGGACGGGGGCCGGCGGACCACCTTCCGCGAGCACGCCCGGGACACCGTCTACGCCCTCCCCCACCTCGACGTCGTGTGCGTCTCGCACATCGACGAGGACCACATCGCCGGCATCCTTGGAATGGTCCAGGACGAGG
>JASFUL010000326.1:0-6519 GCA_050050315.1 Gemmatimonadota bacterium | reverse complement strand
CCTGGCACGGGAGATCCCCACGGAGGAGAACGGCCTCGTCACCCGGGAAGCCGACGGGACCGTCACGACGACCTGGCCCTTGCGGGAGGGCGTGCGCTGGCACGACGGCGAGCCGTTCACCAGCGCGGACGTCTGCTTCACCTGGCGGTTCGTGACGTCGCCCGGCTCCCAGGTGTACAACCGCCACGAGTACCTGGGCATCGTCGACTGCGCCGCGCCCGACGAGCACACCGTCGTGTTCACCTGGGACGGCGAGTACGGGTACTACATGGGCCTGTTCGAGGCCATGCTCCCCGAGCACGTGCTGGGCGGGATGACGGCCGGGGAGATCGTGAACCATACGCCGTACAACCGGGGGGACGCGCTGGTGGGCACGGGCCCGTTCCGGTTCGCCGAGTGGCGCTCCGGCGAGTACATCCGGGTGGTGCGCAACGACGACTACTGGCGCGGGGACGACGTGCCGGCCATCGACGAGATCGTGTGGTCCTTCGTGCCCGACGACAACACGCGACTCAACGGAATGAAGGCGGGGCGCTACGACTGGGCGAGGATCACGCCGACCCAGGTGGCCGAGGCGCGGGAGGTCCCGGGCTACCGGGTGTTCCTCGTGAGCTCCAACTCGTTCATGCACCTGGACCTCTCCCTCAACACCCCGGGCGCCCGGGCCCTCTTCGGAGATCGGGACGTGCGGGAGGCCCTCTTCCACGCCATCGACCGGGAGGCGATCGCCGACCTGCTCCTCGAGGGCACCGTGGTGGTGGCCAACACCCCCATCAACCCCTCGAGCCCGTACCACGACCCCTCGACGCCGGCCGTGGGGTTCGACCCGGAGCGGGCCCGCCGCATGCTCGACGCGGCCGGCTGGCGACCGGGGCCCGACGGGGTGCGGGTGAGGGGCGGACGCCGGTTCTCCTTCACGATGCTCAACCGGGCGGGGGCGTCGGATCGCATCGCCGTGGCCCAGGTGATCCAGGCCCAGCTCCGGGACGTGGGCGTGGAGGTGAGATTCGAGACGCTCGAGAGCGCGGCGTGGACCCAGCGGTGGCGCAGCGGCCGGTGGGAGGCCGTGGTGTCGGCCTGGTTCCTCCCCGCGGACCCCAGCCTGACGGGCCTGTACGCGTGCGACGGCCCGAACAACATGACCGGGATGTGCGACCCGGCCCTCGACTCGCTGATGGAGGCCTCGGACCGCACCCTGGCCTTCGAGCGCCGCAAGGAGGCGCTGGACCGCGTGCAGCGTCGGCTCGCGGAGACGCATCGTTTCCTGCCGCTCTACTTCAACGTGGTTCCCGAGATGGTCAGCGAGCGGGTCGAAGGACACCGGGGGAGCGGCACCAACTTCGGGAGCTTCTGGAACCTGTGGGAATGGCGGCTCCGGTAGCCCCGGGGATTCCCGCCACGGTCTCCTCGCCGGGGGGCCCCGCGCCCCGGGAGCCCCGCCCGTGACCGCCTACGCCGTCCGCCGGGTCCTCCAGATGGTCCCCCTGCTCGTGGGGATCTCCGTGGTGTTGTTCGCCGTCATCCAGGCCGCGCCCGGGGGGCCCGAGGGCGCGCTGCTGGAGTCGGGCCGCTTCATCGACCCCGAGGTCATCGAGGCCTACCGGGAGCGCCTGGGAGTGGACCGGCCGGTGCCGGTGCAGTACGCCCGCTGGATCGGAGCCGCCGTGCGCGGCGACCTGGGGATCAGCTTCTCGACCACCCGCCCGGTCTCGGAGATGATCCTCGAGCGCCTCCCGGCGACGCTGGAGCTCATGGGATCGGCGTTCCTCCTGGCCGCGCTGCTGGCGTTCGTCATCGGGACGCTCAGCGCGGTCCGGCAGTACTCGTGGTTCGACCACCTGGGCACCGGGACGTCCTTCCTCGGCATCGCCATGCCGGTCTTCTGGTTCGGCCTGATCCTCCAGCTGGTGTTCGGCGTCTGGCTGGGTTGGCTGCCCGTGGCCGGCACCGGCACCCCGGGCGTCCGGAGCCTCGTCGATCACCTCCTCCACCTCGTGCTGCCCGCGCTGGTGCTCTCGTTCCGCTACGTGGCCGGGTGGTCGCGGTATCTCCGCTCCAGCCTGCTGCAGTCGCTGCGGGCGGACTACGTCCGGACGGCCCGTGCCAAGGGGATGCCGGAGCGGGTGGTGGTGGGGGTCCACGCGCTCCGGAACGCCCTCGTGCCGGTCGTGTCGATCATGGCCCTCAACCTGGCCGGGCTGTTCAGCGGCGCCGTCATCACGGAGACCGTCTTCGCCTGGCCCGGAATCGGGCGCATGTTCGTCCAGGCCATGTTCGCCCGGGACTATCCACTCCTCATGGGGATCCTTCTCCTGGGCTCCCTGATGGTGGTGGTCTTCAACCTGGTGGCGGACCTGGTCTACGGGCTCCTCGACCCCCGGATCCGGTATGAGTGAGCCCGCCGGAGGCGAGGCGGCCGTGAGCGGGATCCCCGGAAGCCAGGCCCCGGGGGGCACCGGCACGGCCGCCGGCCCCGTCGTCTGGCGGGAGCTGCGTCGCCACCGGCTGGCCCTGGTGTCGCTGGTCGTGGTGGCCGTGCTCGCCCTCGCGTGCGCCGCCGCCCCGCTGTTGGCGCCCTACGACTTCGAGGCGATCGACCTGTCCAGCATCCGTCAGGCCCCGTCCCCGTCCCACCTCATGGGGACCGACGACCTCGGCCGGGACCTCTTCACGCGCGTCCTCTACGGCGGGAGGATCAGCATCCTCATCGGCGTGCTGTCGGCCGTGCTCGGCACGGGGATCGGCGCCGCGGTGGGGGCGCTGGCCGGGTACTACGGGCGCGCCGTGGACAACGTGCTGATGCGGTTGACGGACGTGGCCTACGCGATCCCCACCCTCCCGCTCCTCATCGTGCTGGCGTCGTACACCCGGGCCACCGCCGGCTCGATGGCCCTGATCATCGGGCTGCTGAGCTGGATGACCACCGCACGGGTGGTGCGTTCCGAGGTGCTCTCGATCAAGGAGATGGCGTACGTGGAGGCCGCGCGGTCGCTGGGCGCGCGGAACGCCCGCATCCTCTGGCGGCACGTCATGCCCAACGCCCTGGGGCCCATCGTGGTCGGCGCCACCCTCGCGGTGGGAAACGCCATCGTCCTCGAGTCGTCGCTCTCCTTCCTCGGCCTCGGCGTGCAGCCCCCCACCCCCACGTGGGGGAACATGCTCATGGACGCCCAGGCGACCATGGGCAGCAAGCCATGGCTGACCGTCTTCCCCGGTCTGGCCATCCTGTTCGTCGTCCTGTCGGTGAACTTCATCGGCGACGGGCTCCAGGACGCCCTGGACCCCGGTGCCCGGTCATCACGATGACGGACTCCCCGCGCCCCGTCCTCGAGGTCCGGGGCCTGACCACGCGCTTCCACACCCGCTCCGGAATCGTCCACGCGGTGAACGGCGTGTCCTGGACGCTCCACGAGGGCCGCTCGCTGGCGCTGGTGGGCGAGAGCGGGTCGGGCAAGACGGTGTCCGCGCTCTCCCTGCTGGGACTCGTTCCCCATCCAGGACGGATCGAGGGTGGGCGCGTGATCCTCAACGGGAGAGACCTCCTGGACCTCTCGCCGAAGGGATGGCAGGGGGTCCGGGGACGGGAGATCGCCATGGTGTTCCAGGACCCCATGACCTCGCTGAACCCGGTCCTGACCGTGGGGCGCCAGCTGGCGGAACCCATGCGCCGCCACCTCGGGATGTCCCGCCGGGCCGCCGCCGACGAGGCCGTGGCGCTCCTCGCCCGGGTGGGCATCCCCGACGCTCGTGACCGCCTCGGGGACCATCCCCACGAGTTTTCCGGGGGCCAGCGGCAGCGCATCGTCATCGCCATGGCGCTGGCCTGTCGGCCCGCCGTGCTCGTGGCCGACGAGCCGACCACGGCCCTGGACGTGACGATCCAGGCGCAGATCCTGGCGCTGATCCGGGAGCTCCAGGCCCAGCTGGGCATGGCCATCCTCTGGATCACCCACGACCTGGCCCTGGTGGCGGGCCTCGTGGACCGGGTCGCCGTCATGTACGGGGGGACGATCGTCGAGGAGGCCGACGTGGACGCCCTCTACGCCCGGCCCCGACACCCGTACACGCGCGGGCTGCTGGCCTCGCTGCCCGATCCCGAGACCGGGGGCCGCCTCAAGGTCATCGAGGGGCGGCCTCCCGACCTGGTCGGCGCCCCGACGGGCTGTCCCTTCGCGCCACGCTGCCCATGGGCCGCGGACCGGTGCCACGCGGAGGTCCCGCCCCTCCGGCCGGTGGCGGCCGGCCACGCCTCGGCGTGCTGGCGCCAGGGCGACGTCGACGCCGAGCCCCGTTCGTCCGCGTCGGCCTCCACCGGCGATGGCCGGGTCCCGGGCAGGCGCGACGACGTCCCCACGCCGGACGATCCGTCGTGAGCGCCCAGGCGACGCGTCGGGCCCGGGCGGCTCCGGAGGCGACGGACCCGCGGGCGCCCCTGCTGCGGGTGCGCGGGCTGATGAAGCACTTCCCGGTGCGCCGGGGCGTGCTTCGCCGCACGGTGGGCTGGGTCCGGGCCGTGGACGGGATCGACCTGGACATCCACGACGGAGAGACCCTGGGCCTGGTGGGAGAGAGCGGCTCGGGGAAGTCCACGACCGGCCGCGCGCTTCTCCGGCTCCACGAGGTCACCTCGGGCTCGGTGATCTTCGACGGAACGGAGCTCACGACGCTCGGGGCGTCGGCGCTGCGGCGTGCTCGGCGCCACATGCAGATGGTCTTCCAGGACCCGTACGCGTCGTTGAATCCCCGCCACACGGTGGCGGCGACGGTGCGGGAGCCGCTGGACGTCCACCGCGTGGGCGATCCCGCCGGGCGGTCCGCCGTGGTGTCCCGGCTCCTCGCGCGGGTCGGTCTCGAGCCGTCCTGGGGGGGTCGCTATCCCCACGAGCTCAGCGGCGGGCAGCGCCAGCGGGTGGGGATCGCCCGTGCCCTGGCCACCCGGCCGCGCTTCGTCGTGGCCGACGAGCCCATCGCCGCGCTGGACGTCTCGATCCAGGCCCAGATCGTGAACCTCCTGACGGACCTCAAGCGGGAGCTCGGGCTCACCTACCTGTTCATCGCCCACGACCTCTCGATGGTGCGGTACATCAGCGACCGGGTGGCGGTCATGTACCTGGGACGCCTGGTCGAGCTCGCCGAGCGGGAGCGGGTCTTCCGGGCTCCCCTGCACCCGTACACAAAGGCGCTGATCTCGGCGATCCCCGTCCCCGACCCCCGGCGGGAGCGCCGGGCCGCGCGGGAGCGCATCGTCCTCGCCGGAGACGTTCCCAGCCCCGTCGATCCCCCTTCCGGCTGCAGCTTCCATCCCCGGTGCCCCCACGCGACGGAGCGGTGCCGTACGGAGGAGCCGACGTGGCGGGATCTGGGGGCCCCCGGCGCTCCCCACCGCGTCGCCTGTCACCACGCGGAGGCACTGGCGTGAGGCGTCCCACCGTGCGGCCCGGCCGGCTCCAGCGCGGCCGCCTGCCGAGCGGGTGCGGTGGCCGCGGCTGCCACCCGCGCCCCGCCGACCGACCCGGCGGCGCGTCCGCCATCCCCCGAACCGGGAGTGCCCATGCCTGACATGCTCCGCGTCGGCGTCATCGGCGCCGGACGCTGGTCCCGCGCCGCCCACCTGCCGGGCTTCGCCCGCTCGCCCCTGTGCGAGCTGGTGGCCATCTGCGACCTGGACCGGGAGCTCGCCGAGTCCCGGAGCCGGGAGTTCGACATCCCCGACGTCCACACGGACGCCCGCGACCTGCTGGCCCGGGAGGACATCGACGTGGTCGACGTCTGCACCCGCGGGGACCACGAGGACCTGGTGTTCGCCACCCTCGAGGCCGGCAAGCACTGCCTGGTGGAGAAGCCGGTCTGCCACGACTACCGCGACGTCTGGCGCGCCCACGAGCTCGCCCACTCCAGGGGGCTGCGCACCAAGGTGGGGTTGACCTTCCGGTACGCCCCGGCCGTCATGTACATGTTCGACCTGATCCGGGACGGGTTCGTCGGCACGCCGTACGTGTTCAACGGCTTCGAACAGAACTCCCAGTGGCTCGACCCCGACGTCCCCATGGACAAGCGCATCCACGAGACGCGCCCGGTGGGCGAGCCCGCGTGGGGCACCGACCCCTCGCCGGAAGGGATCACCGTCTCGTCGCTGGAGGGGTACGGCGCCCCGACCATCGACATCGGGCTGGAGTGCGTGGGGAGCGAGCTGACCCGCGTGGTCGGCGTCCTCGCCAACATGGTGCCCATGCGGCGGAAGACGAACCTGGACACGGAGCGGGTCCGCCTCAACGTCGACGACGCCGACGTGTTCATCGGCGAGGCCGCCGACGGCGCGCTCTTCTCGATGCAGTCGAGCTACGTGACCGTGGGCAACTACCCGGGCATCGAGGCCCGTATCTTCGGTTCGGCAGGCGCCATCCAGGTGCGGCTCGTGGAGGAGTTCGGGAGCATCCAGACGCTACGCACCGCCACGCCCGACGCGGTGGAGTTCGTGGAGCGCGAGATCCCGCGGCGGTACTTCGCGCCGGGGGCCCG
>JASFUL010000325.1:0-6544 GCA_050050315.1 Gemmatimonadota bacterium | reverse complement strand
GGAAGATGGAGCCCGTCATGACCGACAACGGTGGAGAGCTCCGGGCCCGCGCCTTCCGCGACACGGTCCAGGAGCTCGGCCCCGAGCATCGCTTCATCCGGAGCGGGCGACCCCGGACCAACGGGTGCGTCGAACGTCTACGGCCCAGGTCGGCGCGGCCAGCAAGATGTACTCAGGTCGATGATCCAGGTGTCGCGTCCACTCGGGAACGGGACAACCTAGCCGGTCGCCCCGTTCCGGCGACCCGTCGACTTCCCCGCGCCCCCCGCCGTTCCTACCTTCCGGGCCTCCGCGCGGGCCCGGGCCGCGCCTCGGTCCGCCCGGCTCCGCACCGTTCCACACACAGGGGTCGCTGATGCGTCACTCCGTCGCCGGACCCGGCCGTTCCGCGGCGTTCTCGACCGTCTGTCTGACGGCGGTCGCCCTCGCGTCTCCCCACCCGCTCGCGGCCCAGACGCCCGACGCGGGTGCCCTCGACGCCGGCGCCCTGGGGGCGCTCGAGTGGCGTCACGTCGGGCCCGTGGGCAACCGGATCTCGGCGGTGACGGGGGTCCCCGGGGATCCCGACGTCTACCTCGTGGGGGCGGCCAGCGGGGGCGTCTGGAAGTCCGTCGACGGGGGGCACGCGTGGCGGCCCGTCTTCGACGACCAGCCGGTCCAGTCGATCGGCGCCCTGGCGGTCGCCCCTTCCGACCCGGACGTCGTGTGGGCCGGCACCGGGGAGGCTCACGTCCGGAGCAACGTATCCCACGGCAACGGCGTGTACCGTTCGCTGGACGGCGGGGAGTCGTGGGAGCACGTGGGGCTGGAGGAGAGCGGCCGCGTCGCCCGGATCGTGATCCACCCCAGCGATCCCGACATCGTGTACGTGGCGGCCCTCGGACACCTCTACGGGCCGCAGGAGCAGCGTGGGGTGTTCCGCACGCGGGACGGAGGCGAGTCGTGGGAGCGGGTCCTGTTCGTGGACGAGAACACCGGCGCCAGCTCCATCGTCATGATGCCGGACGATCCCGAGACGCTGATCGCCGGGATGTGGACCATGCTCATCCGGACCTGGGGTCGCTGGAGCGGGGGCCCGAACGACGGGCTCTACCTGTCCCGCGACGGCGGCGACACGTGGGAGCGGCTCGAGGGGAACGGGCTCCCCGGGGGCACGACGGGCAAGATCGACCTCGCGGTGACCCCGGCGGCGTCCGAACGCGTCTACGCCCTGATCGAGACCAACGTGAACCACGACTTCGCACCGGAGTCGGAACCGCTCGAGGAGCACGAGGGCGTGCTCTGGCGCTCGGACGACGGCGCCGACACGTGGGAGATGATCAACGCCGACCACACGCTGGTCCAGCGTCCTCACTACTACACCCGTGTGGTCGCCTCGCCGCGAGACGCGGACGACGTCTACTTCATGGCCACCCTCCACTCCCGCTCGACGGACGGGGGGCGGACCATCCGCCCGTTGAGCTCCGGGGACAACCACGACATGTGGATCGATCCCGAGGCGCCCGACCGCATGATCGTCGGGAACGACCAGGGCGTGAAGATCTCGACCAACGGGGGCGACAGCTGGTACCGCCCGCTCCTGCCCGTCGCCCAGATGTACCACGTGACCGTCGACACGGAGGTGCCCTACAACCTCTACGGCAACCGCCAGGACGGCCCCTCCATCCGGGGCCCGTCCCGGACCCTCTTCGGAGGCTCCATTCCGATCGGAGAGTGGAGGACGGTCGGCGGGTGCGAGTCCGGGTGGGCGGTCCCGGACACCACCACCAACGACGTGGTGTGGAGCGGGTGCTACGAGGGAATCCTCGACCGCCACCGGATCTCCACCGGCCACTCCCGGACGGTGAGCGTGTGGCCCGACAACCCGGAGGGGTGGCCGGCGGCCCCGCTGCGCTACCGTTTCCAGTGGACGTTCCCGATCCACGTCTCGCCGTGGGACCCGCAGCGCGTCTACGTGGGAAGCCAGCACGTCCACGTGACCACGAACGGCGGACAGAGCTGGCAGGTGCTGAGCCCCGACCTGACCACCGACGACGAGGCGAGGCAGGCCAAGAGCGGCGGCCTCACGCCCGACGACGTGAGCCCGACCTACTACTCCGTGCTGTTCGCCATCGCCGAATCGCCGGTTCGGGAGGGGGTGATCTGGGCCGGGTCCAACGACGGCCTGGTCCACGTCACGCGGGACGGGGGAGAGCGCTGGACCGACGTGACCGGCAACCTCCCGGGGCTCTTTCCCGACGGGACGGTCAGCAACATCGAGCCGTCGCCGCACGACGCGGCCAGCGCCTGGCTGACCGTCGACCGCCACCAGTTCGGGGACTTCGATCCGTACGTCTACGCCACCACCGACTACGGGGCGACATGGGAGCGCATCGACGGAGGGCTCCCCCGCTCGACACACTCCTTCGCCCACGTCGTGCGCGAGGATCCCGTGCGGCCGGGCATGCTGTACCTCGGCACCCACGCCGGGATATGGGTTTCGTGGGACCGGGGGGGCGAGTGGGCGTCGCTCCAGAACCACCTGCCGCGGGCGCCCGTGAGCTGGATCACGGTGCAGCCCCACTTCTCGGACCTCGTGGTGTCGACGTACGGCAGGGGTTTCTGGATCCTCGACGACGTCACGCCGTTGCGAGGGATCCGTCTGGACGGCGGTCGGGACATCGTCGAGCCGCCGGTCCCGCTCCGCCTCCATCCCCCACGTCCCACCTACCGCTTCCTGCCCACCGCGTCGCCCAACAGCCAGCCCGGTGACCCGGCGGCCGGCGACAACCCGCCGTACGGGGTCCCCCTCACCTGGTGGCTGGCCGGGCCGGCCGACGACGTGGAGATCGAGGTCCTGGACGCCTCCGGCGAGGTGGTCCGGCAGCTCGACGGCCCGGGGGAGCCCGGCCTCAACCGGATCTGGTGGGACCTCCGCTACGCGTCGTCCCGGACGCCGTCGCTACGCATGCCGCCCCTGGAGCACGCCCACGCCTGGCCGGAGGCCCCCGCCGACGAGCCCATGGCCGACGACGAGACCCGGGGTCCCCCGGAGGGCGGCCGCGTGTCGGTGCTGGCCCCCCCCGGGACGTACACGGTGCGCGTCGTGGCGGACGGACGGGCCGTGGAGCAGCCCCTGGAGCTCCTCATGGATCCCGCCTCGGAGGGCACGCCGGCGACGGTGGCCGAGCAGGTGGAGATGCTCCTGGAGCTCCGGGGCGAGGTCAACCGCGCCGCCGACCTCATCGACGCGCTGGAATGGACCCGGGCGGAGCTCCACCGGGCCGGGGTGGCGGCCGGTGCGGCCGGGGCGGACGCGGTCGCGGCGGAGGCCGCGGCGCTCGCCGCGCGTCTCCGGGAGGTCGAGGGTGGGCTCTTCGACCTCCGTCTCAGCGGCGGTACGGCCTTCCAGGACGCCCTGTGGTGGCCCCGGCGCCTGTGGGCCAAGCTGAGCAGCCTGGCGGGATACGTGAGCGGCACCGACCACCGTCCGACCGACCAGGCCCGGGAGGTGCACGCCCTCTACCAGGAACGGCTGGCTGATCTGGAGAGGCGGTGGAGCTCCCTCCGGAGGGACGAGATTCCCGCGCTGAACGAGGCGCTCGAGGAGGCGGGGCTGGAGCCCCTCGCACCCACGCCACGCGGCGGGGGCGAAGGGCCGTCGGAGCGCCCTCGTGGCTGATCCCCACGTCGACTCGGAGGTCGGCACGCTCCGCTCCGTGCTCCTCCATCGGCCGGACCTCAGCCTGCGGCGGCTCACGCCGTCCAACCGGCGCGCCCTCCTCTTCGACGAGGTCCTGTGGGTCCGACAGGCCCAGGAGGACCACGACGTCTTCACCCGCACCCTCCGGGAGCGCGGAGCCCAGGTCCTGCATCTGCGGGACCTCCTCGAGGACGTCATGGAGGACACGGACGCCCGCCGCTGGGTGGTGGAGCGACGGGTGGAGGAGGAGATCCACGGCACCCTGACCGGGGACCTGCGCCGGGCCCTCATGGACATGGACCCCGGGAGCCTCGCGAGGCACCTCGTGGGCGGGATGACCATCGCCGAGCTTCCTTTCGTCGCCCGGGGCCTGGTGGCGGCGAGCGCGGACGAGACGGACTTCGTCCTCCCGCCACTCCCCAACCACCTCTTCACCCGCGACACCTCGGTCTGGGTCTACGGCGGCCTCCTCCTGAGCAACATGGCGCTGCCTGCGCGGAGCCACGAGATCGTCCATCTCCGGGCCGTCTACCACCACCACCCCCTCTTCCGGGACAAGGAGTTCCGGGTGTGGATGGGCGACTACGACCACATCTACTCCCCCGCCACGATCGAGGGCGGCGACGTGCTCGTGGTGGGGAAGGGGGCCGTGTTGGTGGGGATCAGCCAACGGACCACCGCGCAGGCCGTGGAGATCCTGGCCCGCTCCCTCTTCGACGCGGGAGCCGCCGACCGGGTCATGGCCGTGAAGATCCCCCCGGTCCGCGCCTACATGCATCTCGACACCGTCATGACCATGATCGATCGGGACGCGTTCTGCGTCTTTCCGGGCGTGGCCGAGCGACTCCGGGCGTGGACCCTCCGCCCCGACGGCGAGGGGGGCATCGCGGCGAGCGCCGAGCCCCGCTTCCTGGAGGCGTTGGCCGACGCCCTCGGCGTCGAGCGGGTCCGCGTCGTCACCACGGGAGGCGACGAGTACCAGGCCGAGCGGGAGCAGTGGGACGACGGCAACAACGTGCTGGCGGTGGCCCCGGGCGTGGTGATCGGCTACGACCGGAACGTCGACACCAACGCCAAGCTCCGGGAGGCGGGCGTGGAGGTTCTCACCGTACCCGGCGGCGAGCTCGGACGGGGCCGGGGAGGCGCTCGCTGCATGAGCTGCCCCCTCGTCCGGGATCCCGTGTGAGGAGGGCGCGGTGAGAGTCGTCATCGCCCTCGGCGGGAACGCGGTCCTGCGCAGGGGGGAGGATCCGACGGCCGGCACCCAGCGACGCACTCTGGCCGGCGCGGTCGCCCCCGTCGCGGCCCTGGCCCGCCAGCACCAGCTCGTCATCACCCACGGCAATGGGCCCCAGGTCGGGCTGCTGGCCATGCAGCGCAGCGGCCGGGACGTCAGCTCGCCGTACCCGCTGGACATCCTCGTCGCCGAGACCCAGGGGATGTTGGGCTACATGATCGCCGAGCAGCTCCGCGACGAGCTCCCGCACCGTGACATCGCCACCCTCCTGACGCAGGTCGAGGTCGACCCCGGGGACCCCGCGTGGAGCCGCCCGACGAAGCCCATCGGCCAGGTCTACACCGAGGCCGAGGCGCGCGAGATCGGCGAGCGCCGGGGCTGGGACATGGCTCCCGAGCGGGGGCCGAACGGCGACGGGTGGCGGCGCGTGGTGGCCTCGCCCCGGCCCCGGCGCATCCTGGATCCGGGCTCGTTGCGCGTCCTCCTGGACCACGAGTCGGTGGTGGTGTGTGGCGGCGGAGGGGGAATCCCGGTGGTCCGGGACGAGCGGGGGCGGATCCGCGGCGTTGAGGCGGTCGTGGACAAGGATCTCACGGCGGCGCTACTCGCACGGGAGCTGGGGGCGGACGCGCTGCTGCTGCTCACCGACGTGGACGGGATCTACCGGGACTGGGGAGGTCCGTCGGAGGAGCTCATCACCCGCATCACGCCCTCGGAGCTCGAGGCGCTCGACCTGCCCGTGGGATCGATGGGACCGAAGGCGGAGGCGTGCGTCCACTTCGTCGAGTCGACCGGGCATTTCGCCGCCGTCGGCCGGTTGGAGCGCGCGCTGGAGGTGCTGGGGGGCCGCTCCGGCACCCGGGTGGAGCCGGCGTAGCGCCCCCGGTCGCTCCGACTCCCCCCGGGGCCGGGAAGCCGCCCGAGGGGCGTCGGGTTCGTCGGGCCGCGGCCCCGTGTTATAATCCACGTCGGTGTTCGAGCGACCCCGGGGGCTTCCACCGTCCCGGGGTCGTTTCGCATCCCCCGGACGATCCTCGGGGAGGCTGCGCCCGCACGGACGAGAGAGGACCGGCACGGTGCGGCGCCCCCCGGAGACCGACGTACACACGACCGAGGAGACCGGAGCCCCCGTGAGCTCGACCGCTGCATCCGACCGCGACGTGGGTGCGGAGCGCAGGCTGGAGCAGGAGACCGCCCGCAGACGCACCTTCGCCATCATCAGCCACCCCGACGCCGGGAAGACGACCCTCACGGAGAAGCTGCTTCTCTACGGGGGCGCGATCCACCTGGCCGGGTCGGTGAAGGCACGGCGTGCCCGGCGGCACGCCACGTCCGACTGGATGGAGATGGAGAAGGAGCGCGGGATCAGCGTCACGAGCACCATCCTCCAGTTCGAGTGGGAGGGCTTCCAGGTCAACCTCCTCGACACCCCCGGGCACCAGGACTTCAGCGAGGACACGTATCGGACGCTGGTGGCGGCGGACTCGGCGGTCATGCTGCTCGACAACCGGAAGGGCGTGGAGGAGCAGACCCGCAAGCTCTTCGACGTCTGCAAGCTCCGGCGCACGCCCATCTTCACGCTGGTCAACAAGTGCGACCGCCCGGGCGAAGATCCCTTGAAGCTG
>JASFUL010000324.1:0-6565 GCA_050050315.1 Gemmatimonadota bacterium | reverse complement strand
CTCGCAGGTGTCCTGGGGGCCACCCCAGGACCCTTCACCCCGATCGGCGCCCGGCTCCCGGCGGGTGGACACCACGATCCGCGCGTGGGTAGGCAGCTCGGTCCCGCCCGGCAGCCAGCCCAGGTGGCGGGCGCCGTGGGCGTCGGAGAGCTGGTCCAACGCGTCGAGGAAGAGCACCAGGGGCCGGCCCTCGCTGGCCAGACCCAGTCGCCGCTTCAGCTCGCGGCCGAGCTCGTTGAAGTCGTACGACACCTCCTCCTCGGCCCCGTAGCGCCGCCCGATCTCCCGGCAGAGTCCCGCCAGCAGGGTTCGACCATCGGACGAGGCCGGCGTGGCGCCGATGAAGCGGTATACGATCTCGGTGTCGGCTTGGCTCGCCTGCGCCTCCTCGAGCGCCCTGGCCATCAGCGCCGATTTCCCCGCCCCGCCCCGAGCGACCACGCCGCAGATCCGTGGGCCCGGACCTGACAGGTACCGACGGATCGCCTCGAGGGGGTCGCCGCGGCCGACGAAGTGGCGGAGGAGCCGGTTGGCGAAGTCGCAGTGCGCACGTCCTTCGTCGTCGAGCCCCCGGTCGGGGCGGATGTGGAGCTCCCCGGGAGACACGGTCGTCTCCCTCGGATGTTCGAGCTCGTCCAGGATCGTCCGGGCGAGCCGCCTCCACACCTGGACGCAGAGCGTGTCGGGCGCGTCCCGCGCGTCGAGGAGGCGGAGACAGGGGTCGAGATCGCCCGGGAGGCTGCCGATGTGGGTGGTCGTGGGGCCGGCCTCCGTCCAGCGTGCCGCGTGGACGTGGACGCACTCCGGTAGCTTCCTCCGGAGACGCTCCTTCAGGGACTCGAGGGCGTCCCGCGCCGCGACGTCCGGGTGGCCGTCGTCCCCCACATCCACGTAGCCGGAGGCGTCCTCCGGAAGACCTTCGATCGTCCGGAAGAAGCAGAAGACCTCGTCCGCCGGGTCGTCCACCTCCAGCGCGCCGACCGCGATCTCCTGCTCGGTGGCGGAGGCCTGGTACTTGAACCGTTCCCCTTCGGACAGCGAGGCCAGGGACGCCGCGCTCTCCAGGGACGCGTGCATCCTGCTCTCGATCTCCTTCCACCGCTCCGCTTCCGCCTCCCGGGCCGCCTCCTCGTCGCCCCGGGACCCGCAGCGCGCGAGATCGACCTCGCGAGGACGGAGCCTGTACACGGGAGGGTCCGCGTTCTCATCCAGCCGGTACCAGCCCCTCCGTCCCTCCGTCTGCCCCTCGCTCCACCGGAGGAGCTCCCGTTCTCCGTCCGGGAGCACGTCGAGGAGCCGCTCGAACTCGCTGGAGGGGACCTGCGGCGGCAGCGGACGCCAGCCGTAGCGATCGCCCAGGAGCACCAGGAAGTTGGGCCGCGGTGTGACCTGGTGGCAGCGCTCGATCTCCCGGAGACAGATGTTCATCGTCTGCTGGTCCAGGGTCGCCTCGCCGCTCACGCCCCAGCGCAGGTCGATCGCCTGGAACCCGCACCCGTGTCGCCGGCAGAGCTCCCGCAACCGGGGGAACACGTACGCGTGGAGGGCGTTCCGCTCGGCCGTGAGGTCCTGGAACGTGGAGCTGACGAACAGTCGAAACGTGCGGGTCCGCCCCGTCCCCTGCGCGCCCTCCTCCGTCTCCGCGCGGGGGCGCCCCGCGGGGCTCTCGGTGGCTCGCCGGAGGACCGCCGCCGCGACGTCCATCGGGGCCACGACCCCACGGCCCCGCTCCCGGGCGTGAGCCGCGGCCCACGCGGCCACCTCGTCTCGGCTCACCATCCGATCGAGGTCGTCCCGCGCCGCGAGCAGCCGGGCCCTGGCGGCCGCCACGTCGGCGTCGTCGCCCTCGCACGCGTCCCGGTGGTGCTCCAGGAGCCCCGATACCCAGTCGCCCAGGGAGAGGGAGTCGCCCTCGGCCCCGCTCCATCGGCGTGCCTCCGTCAGCATCTGCTGGGCCCCGAAGCTGAGGGGAGGTGGCTGGCTGTCGGTCGTCTCGCTCACGGATCTGCCTCCGCCGGTTTCGCCTTCGATCTCGTCCGGCTCGAGACCCACCGCGGGCCGACGGGTGCGACCGTCGACGCCGCGCGGCTCCCTTCCGGGTCAACCCATCCTGCTGCCGTTCCGCGCGAGGAATTCGCTCGCCGTGAGCTCGCCGGCCGCGATCGACCTCAGCGTCGGCGCATGGCTGTCGACGGCGATCACGACGATCTTCAGACAGTGCTCGAACGCCTCGAACGAGAGGTGGTCGTCGTCGATCGCGACCCCGAGGTCGAAGCGGACCTCGCCGTCCGAGGGGTCGTAGCTCCATTTCCCGAGCACGAGCAGACGGTTGAGGAACCCCATGCACAAAAGGAGGGCGGCGAGGCGATCCGCGGGCGTGGAGCTGGGAGGGGCCTTCAGGATCTCGACGGCCACGAAGCGCAGGAGACTCCTCTCCTTGATCGGATCGATCAGGAGCCCGACGCCGCCACCGGCCGACTGCCAGCCGGTCATGACGAGGCCTTCCTGCTCCCCCGCCTCGTCCTGGGCCTCGTGCTGGGGCCAGCCGAATCGATCCAGGTACTTCTCGATCAATCGGGTGGTCACGCGCTGCTTGAACATGGCTTTGCCTCCCCCGGGAGCCGCGGACGACCTCCTCTCGCTCGAATCCTACCGCCAGACCTGCTTCATCCTCTCCTGGGTGTCCTGCTGCTCCTCTTCGAAGACGCGAGGGAAGAGGGCGGCGCCAGCGAGCGCATTCAGGATCGAGCCGAGCACGAGACCGAGGATCACGGCAAGCCACATCCGGTCCCACAGCCGGTAGGTGAGGTACACGACCGCAGAGCAGAGAACGGGATAGAGGGCGAAGAAGAAGGCCCGCTGCAGCTTGTCGGGATCGGTGATCACGTCGGCGACGCCGCGCGAGACGACGTGGAGCACCATGATGAAGACGAAGATCGCCAGCGCGTACGAGGGCATCCGCTGGTACGCGAACAGGGCGGCAGGCACGGCCGCGATCCAGGCCAGGAGGTTGAAGATCGCCCGGACCCGCGCAATGCGCTGGTCGGTCGCGGGCCGGCGACCCTTCATGAAGGAAGCGGCGTCGACGGTGTTCAGGTAGGCTTTCTGCATCGATCTCCCCTCGTTGTCGCGGGGGATCCTGCAGGCCCGCAGACGCACCCCCGCGTTCGGACGAGCGCCGGCACGGGTCCGATGGCGGGGGATGGTCTGGGAAGAGGAGGACACGGGCGGGGGACGGCGGAAACGACTGGGACCGACAGGATCCGGAACATGGCCCCCCCGAGGGTCGCGTCGGGGACGGGAAGGAAAACGCCCATTCCTCCAACGTGAATGTAGTCACATTTCGCGTTCAGGGCCAAACGGCGCGTACCCGGTCCGCGAGATGGCCGATCACGCCCGGATCTCTCTTGTGCGCGGGACTCGAACTATGTAGAGTATCATACAGCTATGTAGACTTTCACACAGGGGCGGGGAATGGGGACGACGCGCATCACGTATCAGGGAGCCTGTGTCCTGCAGGCGCTCTCCCGGGGGCTGAGCTACGGCTTCGACATCATGGAGCTGACGGGCCTGGCCAGCGGGAGCGTCTACCCGATCCTCCGGCGCTTCGAGGAACACGGGCTCGTGGAGTCCGAGTGGGAGGACACCGAGCAGGCCCACGCCGTCGGCCGGCCCCGCCGCCGGCATTATCGCCTGACCGGGACGGGCCACGCGGAGCTCGCCGCCGCGGCCGATCGACTCGCCCTGCACCGCAAGATCTTCCTCGACGACCAGGCGGCCGGCGAGGCGACCCCGTGAACCGCGGACGGTCGTGGAGCTACCGGCTCCTGGGGCTCGTCCTCGACCGCCTGGCCCTGTGGGTGCCGCCGGCGCGCCGGGGCCGGTGGCTCGAGGAGTGGCGCTCCGAGACGTGGCACGCGTTCGACTCGGGGCGGGCCGGCGGCCGCGCGGCCGTGGCGTTCGCCTGGGGCGCCCTCCGTGACGCCCACGACGTCCGGCGGCGCTCTCGTGGCGACCGCGGCCCGGGGCTGGGCGAGACGACCCGCCAGGACCTGCGGCTGGCGTTCCGGAGCCTCGTCTCCAGGCCGGGCTACACGGCCCTCGTCGTGACCATCCTGGCGCTGGGGATCGGCGCCAACACCGCCGTCTTCTCGCTGGCGCGGGACGGGCTGGTCTCCGCCCTCCCCTACCCGGACGCCGAACGGCTCGTGCGGATCTGGGAACGGCGTCCGGAGCAGGGCCGGGAGCGCAACAC
Source organism: Gemmatimonadota bacterium (assembly GCA_050050315.1). GTDB lineage: Bacteria > Gemmatimonadota > Gemmatimonadetes > Longimicrobiales > Gaopeijiaceae > JASFUL01. The sequence continues at coordinate 2,310 of JASFUL010000324.1, read as the reverse complement.
GGCCTCCCTTCCCGACTACGTGGACTGGCGGGACCGGTCGTCCTCGTTCGAGGCGATGACCACCTACCGCGTCCGCCCCCGGAACTTCTCCACCGAAGCCACGCCCCGCCGCATCCTCGGCGCCCAGGTCACCCGCGGCTTCTTCCGCGTCTTCGACGTCCAGCCCGTGTCGGGTCGGACCTTCACGCCGGAGGAGTGGTCCGAGCTCGGCGAGCCCGTCCTCCTCCTCAGCCACCGCCTCTGGGTGGAGCGCTACGGGGCCGACCCCGGGATCGTCGGCAAGGGCGTCTCCGTCGACCTGACCCGCCACACCGTCGTGGGGGTGATGCCCCCGGAGTTCGACTATCCGTACGAGGCCGAGTACTGGTTCCCCGCCACCGACGATCCCACCACGGCCAGCCGGGGGAGCCACCGCTACAGCGTCCTGGGCAAGCTCCTGCCGGGCGTGGGCATCGAGCGGGCGCGGCAGGACCTCGACGCCACCGCCCGCGACCTGGAGGCCGAGTACCCGGACACGAACCGCGGCCACTACACCGCCGTCTACGACCTCCGGGGTGAGATCCTGGGCGACACGGGTCCGGTGCTCCTCGTCCTGCTGGGAGCGGTGGGCGTGGTCCTGCTCATCGTCTGCGTGAACGTCGCCAACATGGCGCTGGTACGCTCGGCGGTCCGGACCCGCTCGCTCGCCATCCGGGCCAGCCTGGGCGCGAGCCGGGGTCGGCTGGTCCGCCAGCAGCTCACCGAGAGCCTTCTGCTGGCCGTCCTGGCCGGCGCCGCCTCGATCGCGGTCGCCGGCTGGACCCACGCGTTGCTGCGCGGGCTCGGCGCGTCGCGCGTCCCGTGGGCCTCGCCGCTGCACCTCGACCTGCAGGTATTCCTCGTCGTGCTGGTGCTGGCCTGCCTCACCGGCGTCCTCTTCGGCCTCGTGCCCGCCCTCGCGGCCTCCCGCGTCGACGTGGCCGGACGGCTGCGCGACGGCTCCCGCACGACCGGGCTCGCACGGGCGGCCCGGCGCTGGCAGGGCGGCCTCGTGGTGACGCAGATCGCGCTGGCGCTGGTCCTGCTCGCCGGCGCCGGGCTCCTCACCCACAACCTGGCCGCGCTCGTCTCCACCGACGTGGGGTTCGAGACCGAGAACCGGATCCTCGCCGACCTGAACCTCCCGCCGGCGCGCTACGCGGAGCCGGAGGACGTCTGGCGCTTCCACACGGCCGTCCAGGAGCGGGTGGCCGCCCTTCCCGGCGTGAAGGGCGTCGCCCTCTCCTGGATCCTCCCCATGAGCGGACGCGAGGTGGGCCGCAACATCTGGCTGGAGGGACGCGCGCCCCCGGAGAACGCGGACGAGTGGACCACGCGCCTCAGGGCCGTGAGCAACGGGTACTTCGACGCGGTGGGGATGCGCGTGCTCGAGGGGCGTGCCTTCGAGGCCGCCGACGGGCCCGAGGCACGCCCGGTCGCGGTGATCAACGAGAGGCTACGCCGACGGTACTGGCCCGAACGGTCGTCCCTCGGAGACCGGCTCGCGTTCGGCCCCGACGGCCCGTGGATCACCATCGTCGGCGTGGTCAACGACGTGCGCCACGAGGGACCCCAGCAGCCGCCCGACCCGGAGCTCTACCTCACGCTGGCGCAGCAGCCGATCGGCCAGGTGAGCCTGGTGGTCCACACTGAAGGAGGGATCGAGGTCGAGCCCGACGCGCTGCGCGCCGCCGTGGCCGAGGTCGACCCCGAACAGCCACTCGCCGACATCCGCACCTTCGACGACGCGGTGGCGGCGTGGCTGGGGGACCGCCGCGAGGTGGCCTCCCTGCTCGGGGCCTTCGCGCTGGTCGCCCTGGTGCTGGCGGCGCTCGGGATCTACGGCGTCGTCTCGTACGCGGTGGCGCAGCGCACGTCGGAGTTCGGCCTCCGCATGCTGCGGGGGGCCATGGCCGGTGGCACCAGGCTCGTCGCGTCGGGCCTCGCGCTGGGCGGGCTCGCGTTCCTGCCGGCGTCCTGGTGGCTCCGGCCCATGCTCGACGACGTCGGCGCTCTCGACCCTCTCTCCCTCGCGCTCGCGGCGGCCACGCTGGGGGGAGTGGCGTTGCTCGCGGTCCTGGTGCCGGCGACGCGGGCGACCCGGGTCGATCCGGCGGAGAGCCTGCGAGCCAACTGACGCGCCGCAACGCTCCTCGACGGACCTCCCGGAATCAGCGACCGACTTGCCGCCGCACCTCCTCGGCGAAATTCCGGACGATCCACAGCCGCCTCCCGGCACCCTCTCCCGTGACCCTCCGGGCCATCAGGAAGCGCTGATCGTCCGGCGAGACG
>JASFUL010000323.1:0-6598 GCA_050050315.1 Gemmatimonadota bacterium | reverse complement strand
CTCCCCTCGGGCTCGCTCGATCGCCTCCGCTCGACTCTCCTGAGCCTCCGCCGGCACCGCCGTCGCCACCAACGCAGCAGACGCCACCAGCGCCACCATCAAGGTTCTCGGCCTCATGGGTCCTACCTGTTCAGGGATTTGCTGATGCGGGTGATCTGACCCGACCGGATGGTGATGGTGGTGTCGAAGGGCTGGGCCCCGGCCCGCTCCAGGCGGAGTCGATGGCTTCCGGGCCGGAGCTGCCTCGAGAACCGGTTCTGCTCGGTGGCCACCTGGGCCCCGTCGATCCAGACGTCACCGAACGGGGTGATGATGAGCTGGAGGGTGCCGTCGGCCACGGGCGTGGCCTCCTGCCTCGGGGGCTCGGGATCCCGGGGCGGCGGCTCGGCCGGCGTGGTCACGCGGACCTGGATCCGCCGCTCGATGCCCTCGGCGCTGGCCACGATGTCCGCGCGACCGTCCTGGATGGCGGTCACGGTCCCCCTGGAGTCGACGGCGGCCACGGTGGGGGCCGTCGACTCCCACAGCACGAACGTGCCCGGGACGTCCCGGTCGTCGTCGTCGGTCGCGGCGGCCTGGAGCCGCACGGTCTCCCTGGGGCGCATGGACAGGGGGCCCGACACCTCACGACCGTCGGGGCGCCTCAGGACGATGCGGGCGACGGGGCCCGGACCCTCCTGCTCCGCTTCCGCTTCCGCCGCCACGGCGGACCCGACGTTGACGGAGAGAGCCCGGTCCGTCCCGCCCGCCCGGGCGTGGACCCGCGTGGTGCCCTCGGCCACCGCCACGAGCCTGCCGCCCCCCAGGAAGCTGGCCACCGACGGGTCCTCGGAACTCCACTCGACCTCTTCGTCCAGCGTGTTCCCCCCCTCGTCGAGGGCGGTGGCCGTCAGGGCCACCGTGTCCCCGACTACGGCGGTCATGAAGCGGCCCAGCTCGGCGCCGTCGCCCACCAGCCGGACCTCCTGGACCGACGCGCCCCCGCCGAGGCCGCGCAGGGCCAGCCAGCCCACGATCAGCACGACGGCCACGGCCCCCACGCCCAGGACGGGAACCCACGGCACGCCGCCCGGGGCCTTCCCCTTCGCCGGAGCTTCCGGCGGGGCCTTTCCGCGCTCCTCGGCCCGGGGGCGGGGGGGCGTCGTCGACGACGGCGTGCGGGGGTACCGGGAGTCCACGGCCACCGTCTCCGCCGACGCGACCAGCGTGGGCGCTACCCCCGCTCCCTCGTCGGCCGGGGTCGGGGCCTGGACGGGGGCGGCTCGGACCGTGAGCTGCGTGGCGCCGCCCACCCCCTCGCAGTGGGCGAGGATGCTCGCCGTGCCCTCCCGGTGCCCGGTCACCCGGCCGTCGTCGTCGATGGACGCGGTCCGGGGGTCGCTGGAGGACCACGAGACCGGACGCTCCAGGGGGGCCCCCTTCTTGGTGGTGGCCCGGGCCCGGAGCTGGACGGCCGACCCGACCTCCACCTCGGGGCTGTCGGGCTCGATCGAGACGCGGATCACCCGCGGCGGCGAGATCGACACCGGAACGGACTCGCTGACCGTCCCGAGCGCGGCGCGGATCTCGACCGACCCCGCCCCGACCGCCACGAGTCGACCCGTGTCGGGGTCGATTCTCGCGATGGAGGGATCGGTCGACTCCCACGAGACGCCGGACCCCGCTTCCTCGTCGCCGTCGGGAAAGAGCAGGACGGCCGAGAGCGCGATGTCGTCGCCGACTTCCAGGTCCGAGGGCTGGGGCTCGATCCGGAGGGACGTGGGGGTACGGGTGAAGCCCGCGGGGGCGCCGCTACGGGCGCCCGTGTGGGACTTCCGCTCCTGGGATTCCCGGACCAGCCGGCCGATCTCCCGCCGGGCCGGATTGCCACGGGGCAGCGGCCGCAGCTCGAGCTCGTGGAGCATGTCCCCGATCGTGGGCCAGCGGTCGCCCGGCACCTTGGCCAGCATCCGCTCGACCGCGGCCGCCAGGTCCGACGGGCAGTCGGGCCGGAGCTGGGCCAGCGGCCGCACCGGCTCGCTCTGGTGAGCCATCAGGACCTGGTAGTAGGGCCCGGTGAAGGGGGGCGCCCCGGTGAGCATGGCGAAGGCCACGGCGCCGAGGGAGTACTGGTCGGACTCGTGGGTCACCGTGGGGCCGCGACACTGCTCGGGGCTCATGTACTCCGGCGTTCCCATGACGATGCCGGTCCGGGTCAGCCCGCTCGCGGACTCGCTCACCTTCGAGATGCCGAAGTCCATCACCACGGCCAGTCCGTCCGCGTCCAGCATGATGTTCGCCGGCTTGATGTCCCGGTGCACGATGGGGCTCGACCGGCCGTGGGCGTAGTCCAGCGCGGACCCCACCTGGTAGAGGACGGCCTTGACGACCGGAATCGTGAGCGAGCCGTTGGCGCGGATGATCTCGCTCAGCGGCACGCCCTCGATGAAATCCATCACGAAGTAGTAGTATTCGCCCGCGCGTCCGCGGTCGTACACGCTCACGATGGACTCGTGTCGGAGGGAGGCGATGGTCCGCGCCTCGCGCTGGAAGCGCCCCACCATCGACTCGTCGGACAGCCAGCTGGGAGAGAGCGCCTTGATCGCCACGAGGCGTCCCAGGTCCAGGTCCCGGGCCATGAGCACGACGCCCATGCCTCCCCGCCCGAGCAGCCGGATCACTTCGTAGCGACCGTCCGACGCCTCGGTCACGCGTTCGGCGATGGTGCTCACGGACTCGCCGATCCCGTCGGCCGGCTCCTCCCCGGTGGCGCAGCGCGCTCCGCACGACGCGCAGAAGAGGTCTCCCGGGAGCACCTGGTGATTGCAGCTGCCGCAGGTCAGACGGTCCACCGGGCCGATGGACGCGTTGGCCTGTTCGCGTGTCGGGCCGTCGGTGTGGCCGGTGTCCGCCAGGATGGCGGTTCCGCACCACGCGCAGAACTCGTCGTCGACGAAGATGCCGCGACGGCAGGAGGGGCAGGAGGCCGTTCGCTCCATGGGCTCCCTGGGGGCAGGTGGGACGGGACGGGCGGAGGCGTAGTGGGCCAGGGCGAGACAGTTCAGAATACGGGGCCTCTTCTTCGACCGTCAAGGCAGCCGAATGGGCCCGTTCGCCCCCGTGGGACGTCCCTTCCCGGGAGCCCGACCGGTTCCGCCGAGCGGGGACGAACCGCGCCCCGACGCCGGTCCGATCCGCCCCTCGTCAGCCTCCGGGCATCGCCGTCGGCCTGGCCTCGACGGTCGAGACGTAGCTCCAGAGGGCCTCGATCTCGAGGTCGGTCAGCCCCGAGTAGGCCTGCCACGGCATGTACGACGCGACGGCCGAGCCGTCCGGGCGCCGGCCGGACCGGAGGAGGTGGCGGAAGTCCTCGACCGTCCAGCCCGCCAGCTTCCCCTCGGGATCCGGCGTGAGGTTGGGAGCCCGCAGCGTGTCGGTCCCGGCCACGTGGCCCCCGGCCAGCTCCCGCCCGTGGCACGCACGGCACGACAGGGAGAGCTGGCGCCCCTGGGCCCGCGAGCCGGGCTCCACGGCGCGCTCGTGGGGGGCGTCGTAGGGGACGGTCCGGCTGGGGAGCAACTCGTCGCCCGACGTGAGGACCGCGATGCGGCCCGCGGGACCCACGTGGCGGCGCCCGGACTCCCGGTCCACGGGGGGCGCGGCCCGGAGGTACGCGATGATCTTCCCGATCTCGTCGTCGGTGAGCTCGTTGTAGAAATGCGAGGGCATGATCACCAGCTGGCGTCCGTCCCGCCCGATGCCGTGGCGGATGGCCCGCTCGAGGATCGCCGCGTCTGCGCCGGCGACTCCGCCCTCGCCGGTCGTGAGGTTCGGGGCCGGGAGCACCATGAAGGGAGGCTCGTCGATGAACACCTGCCCCCCGAGGTCCTCCCCGTGGCAGTCCGAGCACAGGGACGAGCGCACCAGCCGCTCTCCGGCGGCGACGGCCTCGGCGCCGTCGGGCACGTCGACGGGGTGTCCCCCCACCTCGGCGCCGTGCAGCGCTCGGTTGCTCGCGACCCAGACGCCGGCGGCGAGGACGATCAGGAGGAGGAGGACGGCCCCGAGGGCCTTGACGAGGCGGCGGCCGAGCGTTCGCATGACGGGCTCCGGTTGGCGGACGGGCCCACCTTAAGGAGGGCCGTCCCGCGCGCACAAGCGTCCGGTCGGGGGGCGCGGGGCCGGGCGCGCCCTCCGGAGCGTCATTCGGCGCGCAGCGCCTCGACGGGGTCGATGCGGGCGGCCCGCCGGGCCGGAGCGGACGCGGCGACGAGGGTCACACACCCGAGGAGGGCCGCAGCCAGCACGAACGCGAGGGGACGGGGGGAGTCCAGTCCGGCGACGCCGTGGCCGGTCGCCCGCAGGCCGAGCCAGCCGACGCCCACGCCCACCGCGAGGCCCAGGCCCACGGCGCCGAGCGCCCAGCGGACCACGAGGGTGAAGACCGCGGCCCGCCCGGCGCCCACCGAGATCCGGATCCCGAACTCGCGGGTGCGGCGTGCGGTGATCCACGCGACCACGCCGTAGAGCCCCACCGCGGCCAGGAGCGCGGCCGTGAGGGCGAAGGCGGCGGCGAGGAACGCCAGCAGCCGCTCCTGCGCCAGCGCCGCCCGGTAGTCGTCCGAGACGGGGCCCACCGAGTTCACGGCAATCTCCGGGGCGACGTCGGCGACCAGCGAGCGGAGCGCGCCCGCCACGGCCTCGGGCGTCTCCGTGCGGACCACCAGGGTGTGGGACGCACCCCGCGCCGCCGGAACGTAGATCTGTCCGTGCGTGGGGGGGTGGGCCGTGCCCAGGGCGAGGACGTCGTCCACGACGCCGATCACGGTCCGCCAGGGCTGGTCGTCCAGCCGGAAGCGCCCGCCCACCACCTGCCCGTCCGGGAAGAACCGCTCCGCCGCCGACCGGCCCATCACCATCACGTCGGCGCCGTCCCGCCACTCCTCCTCCGTGAAGGAGCGGCCCTCGACCACCTCCTGCCCCAGGGTCTCGAAGTAGCCCGGGGTCACCGAGTTGCCGAAGAAGATCTCGCCCGTGGCGTCGGGGTCGGCCGGGGCTCCTCCCACGGCGGGGGTTCCGAAGAAGATGCCGGTCTGGGGCGGCACCCCGTTGCCCCGGGCCACGCCGCGGACGCCCGGCAGAGCGGCGATCCGCGCCGCGAGATCACCCAGCACGGCCTCCTTCGAGTCCGCGTCCGGAAAGCGCCACCCGGGGACGGTCAGGCGGAGATCGACTACCTGGTCGCTCGCGAATCCGGTCTCACGCCCGCCCAGCTCCGCCAGGGACTCCACCAGCTGGATGGCGACCACCAGCAGGGCGAACGAGAGCGCCACCTCCGCCACCAGCAGCCCCCGGCGCAGCCGGGACGAGTCCCGGCCGGCGACGCCGGAGCGGCCGCCCAGGGCGCCGGACGGATCGCGCCGGGCCCGGCGGAGCGCCGGCAGCACGCCGAAGAGGAGCACCGTCGCCAGGCTGGTCAGGAGCGCCGCCCCCAGCACCGGAAGCTGGAGCGAGAGCCCGTCCAGAAGCTGGAGGCCGTCCGGTCGGTACCGGGCGATTCCCTCCAGCGCCAGACGCGCCACCCCCAGGCCTCCGACGCACCCCAGGAGCGCCACCGCGAGCGCCTCGAGGAGCGCCTCGCGGACCAGGCGGGCCCGCCCCGCTCCCAGCGCCGACCGGACGGCCGTCTCGCGAGCGCGCCGGTCCGCCCTGGCGAGCATGAGGCTCGCGACGTTGGCACAGGCGATCAGCAGGAGCAGCGCCACCGCCACCGCCACCACCCGCAGCGGGTCCTGGAGGCCCTGCGTCTCGAGCGACCCCGCGGGCACGAGGTAGAGCTCCCACTCGGCCGCTTCGCCGTCCTCCGCCCCGACCGCCCCGACGCGCTCCCGGGCGCCCTCCAGCGACATCCCCGGGGCCAGTCGGGCGAAGAGCTCCAGCCCGCCGGTCTCGTCCGAGTCCGCCAGCGGCAGCCAGAGATCGGTCTCGAGCACCGCAGCCGACGGTGGGGTCAGGCCCGCCGGGAGCACCCCGATCACCTCCCGGGGCTCTCCGTCGATCCGGAGGGTACGGCCGATCACGCCCGGGTCCGCGCCGAACCGGCCGCGCCAAAGCCGCTCGCCCAGCGCCACCACGGCCGCCCCGTCCCCCCGCAGATCCTCCCGGTCGAACAGGCGCCCCAGAACGGGTCGCTCGACCCCCGCCAGGGACGGCAACCGGTCGTCCACGTGCACCGCGGCGAGAGGCACCGCGCCCCGGTCCGTCGACAGCATCACGGAAGTGCGCCGGACCGTCGCCATCCGGTCGAAGACGCCCTCCAGAGCCTCGACGGCGCGCTCGCTGGCCCGCTCGGCCGACGCGAGGAGATCGCCCTGTCGCCGCCACACCGACACGATCCGATCCGCCTCGGGGAAGTCCAGGGGGTTCAGGACGATCCGGTCCACGGCGCTGTAGAGCGCCGTCGCCGAGCCGATCCCCAGGGCCAGCGCCCCGCCCGCGAACGCCGTGAACAGGGGGCTCCGGCCCAGGGACCGGAGCGCGTGCACGATGTCGTCCCTCCAACCCTTCATCCCGTCCCCTCCCGTGGAAGCCCGCGCCCGCAGTCGGAGGCCCGTCCACG
>JASFUL010000322.1:0-6626 GCA_050050315.1 Gemmatimonadota bacterium | reverse complement strand
CGGATTCACGTCGGTGGTGGTGGGCACCCTGGCCCTCGGGATCGGTGGTACGGCCGCCGTCTTCAGCGTCGTCCAGGCCGTTCTCCTCGAGCCGCTCCCCTGGGATCGGCCCGACCAGCTCGTTCGCCTCTACCAGTTCGACGAGGAGGATCCAGCGACGAATCTCTACGTGAGCGCGCCGCACTTCCTCTCCTATCGGGACCAGGCCTCGGCTTTCCAGGATCTCGTCGCCGTCTATACGTACGAGGAGGTCGGGGCGGACCTGCGCGTGGGCGACCACTCGGAGCGCATCCGACTGCTCCGCGTCAGCTCCGGCTATCTCGCCCTGCTCGGCCGGGCCCCGGTGGCGGGACGTGGCTTCACCCTCGAGGAAGAGTCGGGACCTCCCGTGGTCCTCGTATCCGAGGGGCTCCGGGAGCGGCTCGGTCGGGAGGAGACCGCTCCCGGCTCCAGTCTCGAGCTGGACGGGACCCGCTACACGGTCGTGGGGATCATGCCGGGAGACCTCGAGGACCCCCTCGCGGGCGCGGTCGACGCCTGGCTGCCGCTGGACCTCCACGGCGGCGGTGCCCAGTACCCGGGAAACCACTACCTGAGTGTCCTGGGCCGTCTGGCCGACGGCGTGAGCTCGAGTCGAGCGCGCGAAGAGATGGGCGCCCTGGATCGGGCGCTCGGGGAACGCTGGCCCGACGTGGCGGACGACGGCGGTTTCCACCTCGTCCCTCTCCACGACGACCTGGTCGGACAAGCCCGCCCGACCCTCCTCCTGCTCCTCGGCGCCGTGGCGTTCGTCCTCCTCATCGCGTGCGTGAACGTCGCCAACCTGCAGATGGCACGGGCGCTGGGACGCCGCGGGGAGCTGGCCGTCCGCTCGGCACTCGGAGGCGGACGAGCTGCCCTGACCCGCCAGCTGCTGGTGGAGAACCTGCTCCTGGCGCTGGCGGGCGGTGCCCTCGGCCTGGGAGTCGCCGTGCTGGGTGTGGACACGCTGGTCTCGCTTGCGGGGGATGCCATACCCCGGAGCCGCACGGTGGCCATCGACGGAGCCGTGCTGGCCTTCACGGCCGCAGTCACGCTCCTGACGGGAATCGGGTTCGGGCTCGCGCCGTCCCTGGCCCTCTCCAGGACGAGTCCCGCGGAGACCCTGCGGGAAGCGGCGGCCGGAGGTGCCGGCGGCAGGCGCCATGCTCGCTGGAGGAGCGCCCTGGTGGCGGGCCAGGTGGCGCTCACACTGATGCTGCTCGTCGGCGCCTCCGTGCTGGCGACGAGCCTTCACCGCCTGACCCGCGTCGACCTCGGGTTCGAGCCGACGGGCGTGCTGACCTTCGAGCTGAACCTCCCCGCCGGACGGTACGATCCCGAAGCCCGGGACGCCTTCCATCGGGAGATGACGGCCCGGCTCGACGGGGCGACCGGCGTGGACGCGGTCGGAGCGACGTCCTGGCTACCGGCGACCGACCGGGCGTACGGGTGGGGGACCCGCCCCCTCACCGGCCCGAGGGCCGGGGAGGACGGGGCGCTTCTGGATGCGGACCAGCGGATCGTGGAGGGGCAGTTCTTCGAGGCGTTGGACATCCCGCTGTTGGAAGGACGGCTGTTCGATTCCCAGGACGACGCCGACGGCCCGGCCGTGGCGGTGGTGAGCCGGGAGGTGGCGCAGACCCTCTTTCCCGGGACTTCGGCCTTGGGTCAACGGATCCGCATGGGTGGCGTCGAGCGCGACATCATCGGGGTGGTGGGTGAGGTCGCCGTACGCCCCGACGGCTCGACGGTACCCACGGTCTATCACCGCCACAGTCAGTACGCCGACCGCCTGTGGCAGCTCACGTACCTGGTCGCCACGAGTGGCGATCCCATGGCCGTGCTCCCGACCCTGCGGCGTGAGGTCACGGGGAGGGACCCGCTGCTGGTGGTCCACCGACCCGCCCCACTCACCGAGATCCTCGGCGGGGGCCGTGCACGCCCGCGGTTCGCGTCCGTCCTGAGTGCGTCCTTCGCTGGACTGGCGGTGGTGCTCGCGGTCCTCGGCCTCTACGGAATGCTCGCCTACGCGGTTCGGCAGCGACGCCGCGAGATCGGAATCCGTCTGGCGCTCGGCGCCGGCGCCCGAGGCGTGGCGGCCATGGTGGTCGGCCACGGGATGCTCGTGACCGCCGTCGGGATCACGCTGGGGCTGGTCGGATCCTTGTCGCTGGGTAGGGTCCTCGCCGCCTTCGTCTTCCGCACCGACCCCGCCGATCCGTGGATCCTCGTGGCCGCGACCGCCGGCCTGGTGGCGGTCGCGGTCGCGGCCGCCGCCATCCCCGCACTGCGGGCGACCCGCGTGCCGCCGAGGGCGACCCTGGTGGCAGAATAGGAGCGGGGCTTCCGGCGGCGACCATGCCCATCCGCTCGAGATCGCCTTACCTCATCCGCCCCCTACCGCCCGCCTCAGGCTCCACCGGCCGATGCCGTGAATGTCGGTCCCCGGAACGACGATCTCGGCGATCCCGTCCAGTCCCCTCCCCGTCCAGACACCGCGGTATCTTACCTGCCCTCCGTTTGGCCCGTACGGGTCGAGGAAGCGGATTTCTCCCCTCCGCACGCTCAGGTCGTGGACAGCCACGCGGATGTCGTCGGGCCTGCCGCCGAAGGTGATCGTCGCATTTGCCGACCACGACCCGCCGGTACGCGACAGGTCGAGGATGAGCGTACCCGGGTAGGGGTAGACCGTGAGGGGCCCGGCCCACCGGCCCTCCAGCACCCCGGGGTCGGAGAGGGGGGCACCCGCCGGCACCGTCGGCTCCTCCGGGGGCCCCGGGTCGGTTGCGGCCGGAGCGGCTGCGGCCGCCGCCCGTGCGGCCCGGGCCGCCGCCCCCAACCGGGCTGCCTGGCCTCGCGTGAGAGAAGCCAGCACGACCACCGAGTCGGGCACCACCCGCTCCGTCTCCAGGTTCACGGCGGGACCCCGGATCTCTTCCGGCAGCTCGCCGGGAGCGGAGCCGGTGAGAACCTGGTAGAGAACGGCAGCGGCAAGCCACGACCCCGCCGGACCGGGATGCGAGCCGTCCTCGGCGTACAGCCCTTCCCGGGGCACCCCCCACCGGGCCGCCGCCTCGAACGCGGGACCGACCGGCGCCACCTCGACCCCGAGCTCCCGTCCGAGTCGGTCGAACGCGAAGTGGATCATCCGCGCATCCCGCTCGGGTGCCTCCCGGCGTCGCCAGTGCTCCATGAGAATCGGCCGGGCCCCAGCGGCCTCCACTTCCCGGTGGAGGCGCCGACCTGCCTCCCACATCCCCTCCGGATCCTCCGGTCGATACCTTCCGTCCACGAGGTGGACGGTGCCGAACGTGCTCTGCTCCTGGAGCACCACCACGTCCCAAAGGCCACTCCGGATGGCCTCGATCGCGCTCCGGCCCTCCACGTGGTCGAGGAGCGAGGCACCTCCCATCGCCACCATCCCCACCCGCACGGACGGACCCTCTGCCTGGGCAGCGGCCATGCCCTCCAGAAGGGCCGGCAGGTCGTTGTAGTAGGTGTAGCTGTTGCCGACGAAGAGGACGCCGAGCGTGTCGCCCTCCCTGACCCGTAGACCCTCACCGGGCCGGACCCCCTTCCCGTGGGTGGCCGACGTTCCGACGACCGACACCAGGACGCCCAGCAGGATGGTCTCCACCCTGAACCACCGCCCCAGGTCCCCGCGCCGCATCTTCACCCCCTCTCGATCCACGAAACACCCCCGAAGTCAAAGCTCTCCCGCGACTCGCCATGCCCGGGGCGTAGTCCACGAGAGCCCTGTCTCCACGTGGCAACGTGCATCCGGAGGCGCGCCGCTCGCTGTCGAGATCCTGCGCCCGGCTCGGCCGGGTGATCAGGGTCGGACCCGGGCCCGGTCGTCCACCGGTCGCCCGCAGACCTGCCCCTGGATGTGGTACATGTTCGTCCCCGGGACCAGGTCGATCGACAGGTCGTAGGCGCAGGTCGAGGACTGCCCGCCCGTCACCGTCGTCAGCCACCCCGTCTGCGTCGCATGCTGCGACACCGCCGGCCTGACCCGATCCACCGGCGGGCCGTATCGGGCTTCGCCCGCCAGCTGCATCACGCCATCGGCCCGCACCTCCCGCTCACCGACGAGTAGCACGCAGCCGTCGTAGCGGAGTACCTGGTCCCACCGATGCACCAGGAGTCCGGCCGCGTCGGGGGTGAAGGACGAGGTGCCCTCGATGACCATACGGCCGCCCCCGGGGCAGCGCTCCTCCCACGGCTGGGTCCCGTCGACCGACGACGCTCGCGCACCGGCGGTGGCGAGCACCGTCATGACGGTCGGGACGGCGTCCTCGACCGGCGCCGTCGGCACGCTGTCGCAGCCCGCCTGCAGGGCCAGGCCCACCGCCACCGAGACGGCGAGAACGCTGCGTCCCGTACGTCTACCGATTCCCTTCATCGTCATCCTCCTTGCCGGGGGGCAGGGTGAGGAGTCCCACGGTGCCGCCGAATCGGTCCGACACAGCGACGGAACCCGGTGGCACACGCCATTCGCCGCCATCGACGCGCACGGCCATGGTGTAGACTCCTGGGGGTGAGTCGATCTCGATCTCCCAGCGCTCTCGCGACTCCGCCCGCCGCATGGGCCGGGCCTCCCAGTCCGTGATGTCGCCCTTGATCTCGACGCACCTCGCGCCGGGGATCCTCAGGCTGAGCAGATACCGCTCGGCCGCGAGCCGCGTCACCACGGGCGGTTCCGGCTCCGGGACGGCCCGCGGCGGCTCGGCCGCAGGCTCATCCGACGCCGGTGATCCCACTCCCAGGCGCAGAGAGACCTGGGCGAAGGTGCCGCCGACCTGTGCGAGCTCGCGCCGCTCGGGCCGGGCGCCCCCCGAGACCACCAGGGTGAGCCGCCAGCCGAGGGGCGCGACGGCCTCCGCCCAGAGCCACCGGGACGCGCCAGTGGAAGGCCGCGCACCGAAGCGGATGCCACCGACCAGCCGGAGTCCGAGCGGTCCTGCATCGCGTACGCCCTGGACCTCGGCGTCGGTGTAGCGTCCGTCCACGAAGCGCGCCGGCTCGCCGAACCGAGCGCCCGGAAGTGGCGTGCTGTCGGCGGGAGCGTCGGTGAACCAGGTCGTGCGAACCTGCAGGGACACGGACGGAAGACCCGCGCCGAGACTCGCCGAGTACACGCGCCGGGGTCCCCAGCCCGCTCCCACCGCCAGCGTCACGCCGGTCTGGAGAGAGACCGCGCCGGCGGCCCGCGCGAGCGTGATGCCCAGGCCCGAGCGGTTGTAGGACTCGCCGTCCGAGGGGTCGATGAGTCCGCCGTCGAGCCTCAACGTGACGCCCGACCGGCCTTCCTCCGGTGTCCAGGCGAGCAAGCTTTCGAGGCGCCGCTCCAGGGTCCCATGCAGAACCGCGAGGGAGGGCCGCACCTCCATCTCCGGACGGCGGGCGAGGAGGGAGACCAGGGGGTTCTGGGGCTGCGGTACCTGGGAGGTGGCCGTCGCCGACGTGGCTCCAACGGCCCCACCAGCGAGCGCGGCCACGAACGAACGACGCATCCGGCCCCGCCGGAGAGCCGCCCTCCGGAGTGCGTGGGTGCTCACGATCCCCCCTCGCCACCCAGCCGGAGGCGGGGACCGTGGCGGATCAGCGCGCGTGCCCGCACCGTGGCCGCCTCCACCGACGGAACACCGCCCCGACGATCCTGCTCCACGAGACGCTGCAGGGAGGCGAACTCGGCCTCGCCGAGCCCCGCCTCGAGCATGGAGGTCACGATGGAGACGCTCGAATCCGCCCCCACCCCTCTCGAGAGCAGGTACAGGACGCCCGCGAGCGCCCCGGGGAAGGCGGGAAGCTCCCGCTGGTCGCGCAGCCGCTGGAGGGTCTCGGGCGGAGCCCCCGCTTCGAGGGCAGCGGCCCCGAGCTGCAGCGCATCGGGAGAGACGTCCTCGCCGAGCACCCGACCGGCCGTGGCCAGGTCGCCCAGGAGATCCCGGACCGCCACCACGATCGCGCCGGGGCTCGCACCCTTGCTGGCACCCTCGAGAGCCTTCCGCACCAGGGGCTCGTCCGGAAGCCCGAGGATGCGCGCGCTGTCCACCAGGCTGCGTACCGCCTCCACGGTGAGGACGTCCAGTCGCCGCCCGAGGCGGTGCTGCAGCGTCGCTTCTCCTCCCGTCTCCTGGGCGCCCAGCGGAGTCGCGGAGGACGTTCCCGGGAGTGGAGTCCCCAGCGCGACCAGCGAGCCCACCAGGACGGTCCGCAGTGAGGCCACCGGCAGGGTCGGCCGCCCGGATCGGCGCATGGCAACGGTCACGGTTCCGCCCCCGGGTCGCGGATGAAGACGAGGGAGCTCGGCCGTCCGAAGTCACCGGGCGCCCGCGCGGCCGCCGGGTCTGCCCGCCACTGGTGGCCGTCGACCAGGAAAGCGTAGCGCACCGTCCCCGGGGGGAGCGGGACCACGACGGACCACAGGCCGTCACCCGTCTCCGTCAGCGACACCGCCGACCGATCCCAGTCGTTGAAGTCGCCCACGAGCGTCACGCTCCGGGCGCCCGGGGCGTGGAGCACGAACTGGACGGGCGTGGTGCCCTCGGTCGGCGCGGCAGGGCGGCCCAAAACGGCAAACAGCCACACCATGCTGGTCA
>JASFUL010000321.1:0-6634 GCA_050050315.1 Gemmatimonadota bacterium | reverse complement strand
GCTCACCAGGAACTGGTTGGGGAGGGTCGTGAGGTCCCGGTTCTCGGTCTGGATCTCCGTGTGGAAGAGACCGCGCTCCGACACGCGACCGAAGTGGTCCCCGGTCCGGATGAAGTCGCCGACGTCGAAGCTGCCCACCGAGCGGAGCATGAGGCCGGCCATGGCGTTGGCCACCATGGTCGTGGAGCCCAGGGCGAGCACCACGGTGACGGCCAGCCCGAGGAGCTGGAGCACCGACTGGTCGTCGGCCAGCTCGTCCGGGAGGAGGAGCAGGACGACCATCACGCCCGCCAGGGTAGCCACGACCAGCACCCCCTGGCGGGCGAACTCACTCACCCGGCTCCGGCGCCGCAGAGTCCGGTCGGTGAGCCACAGGCTCCCGACCAGGAGGACGAGCGTGACCAGCGCCGGGACGAAGTCCCCGAAGGTCACGGTGCGCGCCGGGTGTCACCTCCGCTGCCGCCTCCCCCCTCGGGCCGCCGCCATCGCACCGGCGCGGGCGGCTCGGGCATGAGGTCCACCGCCTCGGTCTCGAGCAGCCGCAGCGCCTCCTCCACCGCCCGCTCGAGCTGCGGGTCGCCCCCCTCGATCACGGGCCTCGGGTCGTTGCGAACCTCGATGTCGGGGGGGACGCCCACGCCCTCGACGGCCCACTCGCCGTTCACGTCGAAGAAGCCACCTCTCGGGGCGACGAACCGACCTCCGTCGAGCAACGGGGGCGTGTCCCACGTGCCCACCAGGCCGCCCCAGGTGCGGGCGCCCACGAGCGGTCCGACCTCCTTGAAGCGGAAGAGATAAGGGAGCAGGTCGCCCCCGGAGCCGGCGCGCTCGTTGATCACCATCACCTTGGGACCCCACAGTCCCGCCATGGGCTGGGTGAAGGGCTTCCGGTCCGCGGCCCGCGAGTTGAAGTAGCCCGTGAGCTCGCGGTCGAGGACCTCGACGATGTAGTCGGCGGCCGAGCCGCCTCCGTTGTTGCGCTCGTCGATCACCGCGCCCGCCCGGTCCTGCTGGGCGAAGTACATGCGGTTGAAGAAGGTGTAGCCGCCCTGGCCCGTGTTGGGCAGCCAGACGTACGCCAGCCGGCCGTCGGAGAGCTCGTCCACGCGCCGCCGGTTCCCGGCGACCCAGGCCCACGTGCGGAGCAGTCCCTCGTTCCCGGTGGGCTCGACGACCACCTGGCGGGCGCCCTCGAGGGTCGGCTCGTCATTGACCGACACCGTGATCGCCCGTCCCGCGGTGCCCTCGAGGAGCATGTACGGGTTCGTGGCGGCGTCCAGGGGCCGGCCCTGGATCGCCACTAGATAGTCTCCGGCGGACACGTCCATTCCCGGATGCGACAGCGGGCCCCGGAGGCCGGGGTTCCAGTCCTCGCCCGAGTAGATCCGGGTGATGCGGTAGAACCCGCCCTCCTCCTCGAGGTCCACGCCCAGGAGGCCCGTGCGCGGGCTGGTGAGGTCGGGGTAGTCGCCCCCTCGCACGTACGAATGCCCGACGGCGACCTCGCCCGAGACCATGTCGAGCAGCTGGTTGAAGTCCGAGCGGTGCTCGAGGTCCGGCAGCCACGCGGAGTACCACTCCCACACGTCGTCCCACGGGGCCCCGTGGACGTTGTCGACGTACAGGAAATCACGCATGAAGCGCCAACCGTCGCGGAGCATCTGGGCCCACTCGGCCTTCGGGTCGACCCGGACGCGGAGGTTGTCCAGCACCAGCGCGTCGCCGCCGTTTCCGGGCGGACCGCCGCCGGCGTCGACCACCTTCCAGGCACTCCCCGCCCGCACCAGCAGCTTCTTCCGGTCGTGGGACGCCTGGAGGGCGCTCACGCCTTCCAGGAACTCTGTCGCCTCGCGGTCCTCGACGCTGTAGCGGTGGACCGTCGTCCCGCTCCGGTTCGGCACGGTCTCGAGGACGAACACCCTGCCCTCGAGCCCGGGCACCAGCCCGACGTAGTTGCGCTCGGGCAGCCCGGGGGCCGCCACGATCCGGTCGCGGATGCCGTCGAAGTCGATGGTGACGACGGGGGGCGCGGCGTCGCCGGAGGCCTGGTCGCCGGAGGTCTGGTCGCTGGACCGTCCGCGGGCGCTCGAGTCGCCGGCCGACCCGCCGCCCGCGGACCGGTCGGCCCGGGCACCGCCCCCGCTCCCGGCGGCCTCCCCCTCCTCGTCGCTCCGCGGCAGGAACGGCGACGCGTCGTCGGCGTCTAGCACCGCCAGATAGAGCGCGCGCGTGACCGGCCGGTCGTACGACGTCATGTCGAGCCAGCCGGTGTTGAGGGCGTAGTCGGTCGACGCGAGGAACCAGAGGTGGTCGCCCGAGGCATCCCAGACCGGTTCGATGGCGTCGGCCATGCCGTCGGTGAGCTGGCGCGTGTCGCCGGTGCGGGTGTCGTGGACGAAGACGGCCCGGAGCTGGTTGTCGAGCCGCCGGGCGTACGCGAGCCAGCGCGAATCCGGCGACCACACCGGGTTCATGGAGCGCTCGGGGTGGGCGTAGCGGTCGGTGTCCACGTGGGTCACGTCGCCCGACTCGAGGTCGAGCACGAGCACCCGGTAGTCGGTGTCGGTGAACGCCAGGCGGGTGCCGTCGGGGGACCACGTCGGCCGGAAGAAGAAGGTCGGGTTCTCCAGGGGGATGCGTCGCGCGTCCCGTCCGAGCTGGTCGGCCACGACCAGGCCGTATTCGCCCCCCTCGTCGCTGAACCACGCGATCCGCTGGCCGTCCGGCGACCAGACGGGATGGCGGTCGGCCACGCCGGGGCTCCCCGTGATGTTGCGCCAGCTGCCTTCGCCCGCCGGCGCGGTGAAGATCTCGCCCCGCTGCTCGAAGACGGCGCGCTTGCCGGTGGGCGACAGCCGGGCGTCCCGGAGCTGGTTGGTCGAGAGCTCCTCCCAGCGGGGACGGGCCCAGTTCTGGTCGGCTTCGGCGTGGACGACGAGCTGCCGCGTCCGGCCCGTGGCGGGATCGAGCTCGTGCAGCCAGCCCGCCTGCTCGTAGACCACCACCCCGTCGCCCGCCCCCAGGCTCTTCACGTCGAAGTCGGCGTGGAAGGTACGCTGGGCCTCCTCGCCGGTGGCGGGGTCCCACGACCAGACGTTGCTCGCCCAGTCGCGCTCCGACATGTAGTACACCTGGCCGTCGAGCCAGACCGGCTGCATCTGGCGCTCGCCCTCGTGCGGTGGGGTGGTGCGCTCCCAGCCGTCGGTGGAGACGACCGCCACGGGCAGCGCCTGGCCTCCGCGGTAGTTGCGCCACTCGGGGTCCCAGTAGCCGATCTCCTGGTAGGCGATCCTCGAGCCGTCCCCGCTCATCTCGCCCTCGTACGCCTGGGGCAGCGCCAGCGGCTCCGGCAGGCCGCCGTCGGGCGAGACGGTCCAGAAGCGCCACAGCCGGGTCGGCACGCCGTCCCGGCTCGAGCGGAAGAGCACCCGCCCGTCGGGCGTCCAGCCCTGCGCGACATCTTCCGCGGGGTGCCAGGTCAGCCGCCGCGGCTGTCCTCCCTCGGCCGGCACGACGTACACGTCCACATCGCCGCCGTACTCGCCGGTGAACGCGATCCACCGGGCGTCGGGCGAGAAGTGCGGGTCGGTCTCGGCGCCTTCGCCGCTCGTCAGCCGGCGGGCGCGGCCCCCGTCCCGGCCGACGGTCCAGATATCGTTGGCGTGGACGAAGGCGATCCGGTCGGCGCTCACGTCGGGCTGACGCAGGAAGCGGGTGCCGGCATCGGCTTCCTGGGCCGAGGCCTCGGTCGGCGCGACGCCGGTGGCCGCCACGGCGGCGAGGAAGACGGCCACGAGGGCGCCCGCGGCGACGGAGCTGGGCCCGGTCGTGGCGCCCGCGGCGAGGGAGGTGGGCCCGCGGGTGGCGCCCGCGAGGCGGCTGTGGGCGCGTGGGGCGCGGGGGCGCGACGTCCGGGAGATCGTTCGGTCCATGGGGACGCTCGGGGTCCGGGGACTGGGGCGGTGGTCGGAGCACGGCGGCTCCGGCTGTAGATTGGAGGGGCGGTGCCATGGGCGGAAGGGGTGGAGCGGAGACCCCCGCCGCGGGGGGGTCGTCGAAACGGAGGAGGTCGAGCATGTCGACACTGCAGGCGCTGGGGAACCTGGGCGAGTTCATCGGCGCCGTGGGCGTCGTCCTCTCGTTGGTCTACCTCGCCCTCCAGCTCCGGCAGAACACGAGCTCGGTGCGGGCCGCCTCCTTCAACAGCATGGTCCAGAACAGCATCCGCCTGCTCGAGCACGGCTTCATCGACTCGGAGTTCGCGGCTTTCCTCGCCCGGGCGGAGGAGGACCCGGACTCCCTGCGCACGGACGAGCGCCTGCGGTGGGACTCGTACATGACCGCCGTCTTCCGTCACTACGGGAACCTGGTGTATCAGGACCGGGTCGGAGCGCTCGACTCGCAGATGTGGGACAGCTACCGGCGCGATCTCAAGGAGCACCTCCGCTCGCCCGCCTGGGCCGACTGGTTCAGGGAGCACCAGGTGGTCTTCTCGGAATCCCTCCGGGGCGAAGTGGCGTGCATCGTCTACGAGATCCGGAGCGAGGGCGAGCTCAGGAGGCCGGCCGCGGCGGCGGCGGCCATCACCCCCGACCGGCTCCCGGAGCCCGTCGAGCCCGAGGCCGGTGGGCGATGACGGGAGGCGGGAGCGGGACGGGGCCGGCGGAGTGATGGAGAGGCGGAGCTTCCTGACGGCGCTGTTGGCCGGGGCGTTCGCGCCTGCCGCGCTTCCGTCGGCGCTGCGGAGCGCCGGACCGGGGAGGGTGGTCGGCTCGGGCGCCGCGTCCGGCGTCGCGTCCGACCTCGAGGCGCTGGTCCTCGGCTCGGTCCAGGACGCGGGGCTTCCCCAGCCGGGGTGCTACACGGAGCGATGCGACCGGGGCCGGGAGCTGCTCAGGAGCGGCACGCCCCGCTACGTGGCTTCGCTGGCCCTGATCGAGCCCGCCGCCGGGCGTTTCCACCTGGTCGACGCGACGCCCGACCTCACCCGGCAGATCGATCTGATCTCCCACCCGGCGTTCCGGCGGCGGGCGGCCGCGCGGGACCCCTTCGACGGGATCTTCCTCACCCACGCCCACATCGGGCACTATCTGGGGCTGGCGCTCCTCGGCAACGAGGGCACGGGCATCCGGGACACGCCGGTCTACTGCACCGACCGGATGGCCCGCTTCCTGGCGGGCAACGGCCCGTGGAGCCTCATGGTGGAGCAGGGCCGCATCGTTCCGACACCGCTGGCGGTGGCCGACCCCACCGTGCCCGTCGCGGCTCCGGAGGGATGGCACCGGATGGACCCCGGGCTGGAGGTGAAGCTCCTCGACGTGCCGCACCGGGACGAGTACACGGACACGGTGGCGTTCGTGTTTCGCCGGCCCGGGCGCGGGGGCCGCGAGGAGGCGGAGGCGCCGGGCCCCGCCCTCCTCTACCTGCCGGACATCGACGGGTGGGAGAGGTGGGACCGGGACCTTCGGGCCGTGGTGGACGACGTGGACGTCGCGTTCCTCGACGCCACCTTCCATTCCGCCGACGAGCTTCCGGGTCGGACGGAGGAGGAGATTCCCCACCCCCTCGTTCCCCGCACCATGGACCGGCTCCAGGCGGCCGTGGACGCGGGGTTGCGGGTGGTCCTGACGCACCTCAACAACTCCAACCCGCTCCTGGACGACGGCGGACCGGAACGCCGCCGGGTGGAGACCCGCGGCTTCGAGGTGGCGCGCGAGGGGATGAGGGTCGAGCTCTAGTTCATCTCGCCCGTGTCACCGTGGCCCATCAGGTCGCCGCAGGCCACGGGCTGACCGGTGGGGTCGTGGACCTGGATCACGGCACCCTGGTCGGCCGGGACCTGGGACGCTTCGAGCTCGGTGGTGCTCGTGCCCGTTCCGCCGGTTACCTCGAGGGAGGTGAGCGGGGCGAGCACCGCGCCGGTCGCGACGCAGTCACCGCTGTGCACGTGCGCGGGGAACGAGCCGTCGGCGGACGCCCCGGAGATGGTCACCGCGACGGTGACCGAGTCGGCGTGGTGCGTGGCCGTCGCCTCGCCCGTGACGCTCGATTCGTTCTTCGAGTCGAGGGTCACCGACACGGGCTCCATCATCTCGGACCCGCTCATCTCGCCCGCGCCCATCTCCTCGGCGGGCTCCTCCATCGTGTCGCCTTCCATCGCGCCATCCGTGTCCGCCTCGGGGCTGCAGGCTGAAACCAGCAGCAGGGCGGCCAGGGTCAAGGCGGTGCTCCACTTCGCGTGGGCCATGCTTCGTCTCCCGGGTCGGGGGATCGTTGAACCGGCCGTCGAAGGTACGGGTCGACGGAGCCGGGATGCCAGTCTCGGCACGTCCTCGTCTCCGATGCAGGTATCGGACCAGCGGCCCGGCCCGCCGGTGTGGTGGTGCTCGGCTTGGGCCCGGGCGCCGGCGTCTCAGCGACGCCGGGAACGGAGCGCGTCGAGCACGGACGCCAGCTCCACGTCCCCACCCCGTAGCGCCACCAGAACGTGGTAGAGCAGGTCCGCCGCCTCCTCCGAGGCGCGGGGTGCGTCCCCCCGGGCCAGCGCGACCACCAGCTCGGCGGTCTCCTCGCCGAGCTTCTTGAGCCGCAGGTTCTCGTCGGCCAGCAGCCGCGCGGTGTAGCTGCCTTCGGA
>JASFUL010000320.1:0-6635 GCA_050050315.1 Gemmatimonadota bacterium | reverse complement strand
CCGGCCCCGGTACGAGCACCGGTGGGTCTCGCCCACCGTGACCGGCTCCTCGACCGGCGCGTAGGTGTTGTACGAGGGGTGGAACAGGTGACCGTGCGTCGCCTCGAGGGCCTCCGTGTACCGGGCCGTCCTCTCACCGGTGACTTCCTCGGTCCGTGGACCGAACGTGGTCCGGGAGGAACGGAACACGTCGCACACCAGCGTGTCGCCCCGTTCGGTGCCCCCGTAGTCGATCTCCCACCCGTACCAGGTGCACGGGTACTGGATCTCGTCGGACCAGTCGCACGTCTCCTCCCCCCGGATGTCGATCTCGACGGCCGCCTCGCAGACGTTCGCCGGACCTTCCTCGTCGAGGCACACCACACCGGACGTGCCGTCGGTGACGCGCACGCCGCTGTCGTCCGGGTCGTAGGACTCGAAGCCCGAGCCCGGGGCTCCGGCTCGCCCCGTTTGCGCGGTCAGCCCCTGGGCCCAGGACACGCCGCACGCCGCGAGGACCATCGGAACGGCGAGCCTGTCGACGCGGCGTGGAATCCCCACGGGGACCTCCTCCCGGACGGGAGCGCTGGAGAGAGATCGACCGATCATAGGGGGGCGGGGGCGCCGCCGCGAGCCGGACGGGACCCGGGGGGGATTCCTTGTCTCGCCGTGAAGCCAGGCTCTACGTTGCATCGGGTGGGGCGTTCGCCCCGCTTCCCTCGTCGACCTTCCAGGAGGACCGGATGGCACCCGTGCGATCCCCCCGTCTCATCGTCCCCGCTATCGCGACGGTCTCGCTCCTCGCGCTCGGGTGCGGCGGCGAGCCCGCCCGGACGGGCGGCGAGGCGGGCGCGGGCGACGCCGCCGCCGGGACCGCCGACACGGACGCCGGCGAGGCGGCCACGTCCGCGGAGGCTCCGGCCGGGGCCTCCGGCCTCGTGGAGGTCGTCGTCGACGGCGAGACGCTCCGCTTCGAGCACCTTCCCGCCGAGGACAACGAGCTGAACCCTCTGGCCCTGGAGATGCACGCCCAGCGGTCGGCGGAGGACGAGCAGGGCGTGTTCGTCCTGATCCAGCACACGGAGCTCGCCGACCTCGACCTTCCCCACCTTCTCGACGGGTTCGACCAGGAGGAGCTCGACGCCGGAGAGACTCCGTACCGGATGCAGATCAGCTACCAGGACGCGGAGGGTCGGCTCTACGGCCTCCAGGCGAACGAGGGGGGCTCGACGGGCGTCCGGATCACCGGGCTCGAGGGTCGACACATCCAGGGCGAGATCCTGCCCGGTCGGCTCGTGGGCTCGTCGTTCGAGCCCGACGGGATTCCGTTCGACGGGGGCACCTTCGACGTCGAGCTGGCCCGCAGACGGTAGCCCACCCGGATCTGACCCATGGCCGACAGGACCCTCCTCGTTCCCGGCACGCAGGCCACGTCGCTGGCCGACCAGGACGGCACGGTCGTCTACAACGCCGTGCGCGTCAGCCTGGGGCTGCAGAAGGACGAGCTCGGAGGTCGCCCGCCCGACGAGTGGCAGCGGCTTCTCTCCATCGAGACGCCGGAGGACGGGTGGGAGCCTGCGCGCACCTCCCTCGAGCCCGGGACCGAGATCCACGCGCACTCCGTGGTCGGCGCCCCCTACGAGCGGATCCTGACCTTCTGCGAGCCGTGGCCCTACGACTGGCGGCTGGACATCCGATTCAACGCCCAGCAGCTGCTCGAGCACATGAGGCGCCACAAGCCCTCGGACGGTCGATTCAACCTCGTCGGGCACTCGCAGGGCGGTCTGGCCATCGTGCTCGCCAGCAAGTTGACGTTCGACGTGAACGAGTTCTCCAGGCTGGTCGCGAGGGTCATTCTCGTGGGCGCACCGCTGGCGGGGACGATGCGCGCCACCGAGGCGCTCCTCTGGGGCAGCGAGGGCCTGGGAGCGGCCCACGTGAAGGCCGCACGCGGGATGGCGCTGACGTGGCCGTCGCTCTTCCAGATGCTGCCGTCGTGGAACGCGGTGCTGGATCCCGAGCGCGAGCCCCTCGGTCCGGAGAAGCAGTTCCTGTTCCCCGGGGGATGGCCCGGGGCGTTCGGCGAGGGGATCGAGCCCGACCTCCTCCGGCGCGGGCGCGAAGCGGCGGCGCTCCTGCACGGTCCCCTCGGGCGGTTCGGCACCGGGACCATGAGCATGAGCTTCCTGGGGAAGCGCCAGATGACGCCGGTGTGGGTCACCCGGACCGGCGACGACCTCCCCGTCGACCGTCGCGAGACCCGCAACCAGCAGGGCGACTCCCTCGTCCCCTATCAGAAGACCGTGGACTGGGGGGGGACGGCGTACGGAGACCAGGTCGTGAAGCTCACCGATCGTCCCAACGCCCACGCCTTCCTCTGCAACGACCCCGAGGTGGTGAGTATGACCCGGCGCTTCCTCGCCGCGGACGCTCCTCCGGCTCCCGCCGCGCCTCCCGCGGAGGGGCCAGCCCTTTCCCCGGTGACTGCCGGCAGCCCGGAGTCCCCGGCCCCGCCCGCCGAAGGCCGCCCGGGTCCGGTGACGGTCCACGAGATCCTACGGGAGGCGGGATACCGAAAGGGCAGGGGGGAGGACGGATGAGTCCCCGTCCCGGGTCGCCCGCGGCGCACGCAATGGGGGCCTCCCCCCGGGGCCGACCGCGCCGGTCTCCTGCGGCGCTCGCGGCCCTGGTGGCCCTCCTCGCGGTCGGCGCTCCCGCCGAGGCCCAGTCGGTGCGGGCGCAGGGAGCCTGGGTCGCCGGTCACGTCGGGGGGCTCACCTTCGGCCTCGAGGCCCGTCAGCCCATCGGACCCGAGCCCGAGCTACCCCTCCCGGGGCGCCCCGGGGGCGGACCCATCGAGGCACCGACCCGGCGCTGGGTCCTCTCGGGCATGCTGGCCGGCGGCGTGAACT
Source organism: Gemmatimonadota bacterium (assembly GCA_050050315.1). Classification (GTDB taxonomy): domain Bacteria; phylum Gemmatimonadota; class Gemmatimonadetes; order Longimicrobiales; family Gaopeijiaceae; genus JASFUL01. Next base: position 3,744 of record JASFUL010000320.1, on the reverse strand, counting down.
TCGCCACGCCCGACGACGAGCCCGACGTGCAGGGTCTCCTCTATGCCCACGGGGGGATCCTCTACCGGACGGGCTCGGCCCTGGTGACCAACGTCGGGGCCGTCGTGGCGGCCTACGTGCCGGTCGCGGCCGTGGGGCCCGCGGCCCTGGTCGAGGCGGCCGACGTGATCGACCTCCAGGCCGGCGTCCTCCACACGTCCCGCGGGTGGATGGGGCACACGGCGCTGACCGTATCCCTGCGCTTCTTCTCCGACGTCGTGGGTGGCCGCTGAACCGTTCCGGCGCCGAAGGAACCTCCGCCGCGAGGGACTCCCGGAACGGCTAGCCTTCGACTAGCATTGGGGTCCACCCTTTCGAGACCCTCGACCCATCGCTGAGGCCACCGTCATGAAGCGATCGTCTCTGGCGCTGCTCCTGTCCCTGGGCCTGGTGCTCGCCACCTGCACTCCGGCGGACCAGCCCGTGCCGGAATCGGAACCGGGTAGCGAGCCCGAGGTGGAGTCCGGCGCCGCCGGGCCGACGCTGGCCGACTCCAGGGCCTTCGCCGCGCAGACGTCGCTGTACGAGGTCTTCGTCCGCGATTTCTCGACGGAAGGGACGTTCCAGGGCGTGATCGACGGGCTGGACCGGATCCAGGACGCCGGGGCGGAGGTCGTGTGGCTCATGCCGATCCACCCCGTCGGGGAGCTTCGGCGCAAGGGAACCCTCGGATCCTCGTACTCCGGACGCGACTACCGGGGCATCAACCCGAACTACGGGACGGCGGAGGATCTGCACTCCCTCGTGGAGGCGGTCCACGCCCGGGGCATGAAGATCATCCTCGACTGGGTGCCCAACCACACGGCCTGGGACCACGTCTGGATCGAGGAGCATCCCGAGTACTACGCGCGGAACGCCGAAGGCGAGATGACCCACCCCCGGGATCTCGCCGGCAACCTCACGGACTGGACCGACGTCGCCGAGCTCGACTACGGGAACCCGGACCTGCGGCGGGCCATGATCGACGCCATGCGCTACTGGCTCGAGGACTTCGACATCGACGGCTACCGGGTCGACGTGGCGGGCTTCATCCCGCCGGATTTCTACCGCGAGGCCATCCCCGAGCTACGGAGCGTCAAGCCGATCCTGATGCTGGCGGAGTGGGACGAGCCGTGGCTCCACGAGGTGGGCTTCGACCTCACGTATCCATGGGCGAGCTACGGCCGCCTCAAGGAGGTGTGGGAGGGGAACATGCCGGCGGCGCGCTTCCTCCAGGCGGAGATCGAGGACCTCGCGCAGATCCCGGACGGGGGGCTCCGCATGCGGATGACCACCAACCACGACGAGACCGCCTGGGACGAGCCTCCCGTCACGCTCTTCGGCGGTTCGGACGGCGCCCGGGCGGCGTTCGTCGCCATGGCGCTGCTCCCCGGTCCGCCGCTGCTCTACAACGGCCAGGAGGTCGAGAGCCCTCAGGTCCTCGAGCTCTTCGAGAGGGAGGCCATCCAGTGGGACCGACCGGGGGCCGACCAGGCGCGGGCCTTCTACCGCTCGGTCATCGACCTCTCCCGCACCCACCCGTCGCTGGCCACCGGCGGGGCTCTCGAGGTCGTCGCGACGGACGCGGAGGAAGACGTCATCGCGTACCGGCGGGGGAACGTGGTGGTTCTCGTGAACGCCCGGTCCGAGCCCGTGAGCGCCGCGGTCCAGGGCGTGGAGCTCGCGGGAGCCGGGAGCCTGCTCGGGGGGGGCGCACCGGAGGGGCCGACCGTGGACCTGCCGGCGTACGGGTGGCGGGTCCTGGAGCTGGCGTCGGGGGGCTGACCGGGCCAGGGACACCGGCGCTGGCCCCGGCGGGCGTTCAACGAGCGCGAGGCGCCCGGTTCGACCGGGACCGGCGTCCGGAGGGTCGGTGCGCCGCCCCCTCCGGCGGGCCACCGGGCTCGGCCGCACGGAGGAAGGCCTCCGCCAGCTCCTCGGCCTGGACCCGGATGTCGGGGACCGCCAGCGCCTCCCACACCAGTCCCTTCATGGTGGAGCCGAGGGTGAAGAGGACCTCGGAAGGGACGCCGTCGGCGTCCAGGACGGCGCCAGCCAGATCGGTGGCCAGGCCGATGTCCGCCATGCCGGGCTGGATCAGACCGCGGTCGAGCAGGTTCCGTACGAGTGGATCCCGTACACGGCGGTAGTCGGCTTCGGGACCGATGCAGTTGATCACCATGGCGGCCCGCTCCGTCCGATCCGCCCCGCCCCGTCGAGGCGAGTAGCGGACCTCCATGGCCGAGCCGACGTCGACGATGTCCCGGATTCGGCCCGCGCGCACCCGCAGTCGCCCGTCGGCGCGGAGCCGGTCGATGGTCGCCCCGCTCTCCGGCGGGATCCGGCTCCGGATCCGCTCCCAGTAGCGGAACGCGTGGCGCATGAAGCGACGCTTCTCGACCTCGGGCATCCCGGACCACAGCGCCTGCGTGTCCGTGCGCATGGAGTCGATGACCGACCGAGGGTCGAGGCCGGCCGACCGGGCTCGGCGTACGTGCTTCCGGACGGTGGCGAGGACGTGGCGGATGCTCGTGGAGCCTTCGATCTCGTCGAAGAACGACGGGTAGACCTGGTCGCCCTCGGGGTGCGTCAGGGGCAGCAGCCCTCGCCGGGACATGGCGGTCAGCGTCCCGCCGTGACCCCGGTCGGTGAGGACCAGCGACAGGTCCACCATGGTCTGGCCCGTGCCGATGAAGATCACGGGGTCGTCGGGGGCGAGACGGTCGAGGGGCGAGAGGTCCCAGGGCGCGCTCACGTACCGCTCGCTCTCGCGGGTCCCGGGGTCCGACATCGGCAGGTCGGGCGGTGGGGGATTGCCGAGGGCGAGCACCACGCGGTCCGCTTCGAGCGTCTCACCACCGTCCAGCCGGATCGTGACCTCACTCCCGCCCACCTCCAGGTCCGTCGCCGCTCCCTGGACGTGCTCGAAGGTCACCTCGTCGCGACGGTCGGCGACCGCGCCGGCCAGGAGCCCCAGCAGATACTCCCGGAACAGGCGACGGGGGAGGTACGCACCCGGCTGCGTGTCCTCCCATCGTCCGGCGGCCCAGCGGCGAAACTCGTCCGGGTCCTCCGAGGAGGCGCCCATGATCTCCGCCGGGACGTTCAGCAGCAGCGTGTCGGCGTCCGTCGAGTAGGCCGGCCCCATGGAGTCCGGCCCCCGCCGGTCGACCATGCGGATCCGCAGGTCGACGTCGGTGGGGGCCCGGCGGACGAGGTGCAGCGCGGCGAGTCGGCCGGACGCCCCCCCACCGACGATGACGACCCGGATCATCCCACCCGCGCCCGTCGGGGGGCCAGCGAGGCGTCTCGCCCGCCCGAGTCCGCTGCGCCGTGAGGGAGGGCGGGTGATCGGGGCACGGCGGGCTCCTTCGGCATCGAGTCCAAGCCCCTCACCATGGTGACCGGCCCCGCATGCTGCAAGGCGTTGGGACACCGGCGTCTTCGTCTACCCGCGGGGCTCCACGGAGCCGGAGAGGCGGCAGCGGGCCGCCGAGTGGGTCGGCCGCTCCCGGCGGCGTACGGCTCTAGGCCCGGCTACTTCGGATTGCGCCGACTCGACCAGGCGGCGTTGATGCCACCTTCGAACGTGACCTGGACGACGTCCGTGCCGTCTGCGTTCATGGTGAAGATCTGAAAGACGCCGTCGACGGAACGCTGGAAGCTGATTCTCCGAGCGTCGGGCGACCAGGAAGGCTGGCTCCCGCCCTGGAAGGTGAGCGGCGC